>VFKN01000017.1 GCA_009885525.1 Anaerolineaceae bacterium
CACAGCGCTCACAGTATATAATTTGGAACCATCCCACAAAGCATCTGCCGAAGACTTCGAACGGCTGTCTACCATCGTTCCAGTAGTGGCCCAAGTCTGAGTAGCCCAATTAAGCCGGTGAATTTCAAACTTACCGGAAGTCTTATTGAACATTACGCCCCACCAGATGCCATCAGTGTTCCACAGCTTACTCTGCGGCTTCTGGCCTGTGGGGGCAGTTGCGCCTGTATAAAGGAAATCTTTGTAGCCTGTATCAGCCACAGCCAATGCTCTACTACCAAAAGGCAAAAGGGTAACGATTAGAATAATAGAGCCAAGCAAATAGGCCCAATAATGTATAATTTTGTTCAATGGGAAAGTAAACTTAAGTTTCATTTTCTACTCCGTAAATAAAGAAGATTGTCCATATTTATTATGATACATTAATTGCGCTATAGGAACCATTAGAATGACTAAAAATATCTTGATTACTCTTAGCGACCTGCACCTTTCGGCTGTTCAAGATATTGACACCGGCTATTGTGCAGTACGAGAAGGTTTTCATTATGATGCAGCTTTCAGCCATTTTATTGATCATCTCCTTGAGCGCGTTAAAAGCGAGGATGCTAGGCTGCAGATTCTCATTCTTGGAGATTTTCTTGATTTTCTTCATACGAAAGTCCCTTTGAGCGAAAGTAATTTTTTGACGACTACCGAAGCATCCAGCCTGCAAAAATTACAGGCTATCATCCGGGCACATCCGCTGTTTTTTGAATCTTTGAAACGTTTTGTCGCAACAGGTTTTCCATTGAGTTTTGTACCTGGTAACCACGATATTGATCTCATGCGTCCTCCTGTACAGGAACTTCTTAAGGAAAGCATCAAAACAGAATCGGGTGCGAACATTTTCTTCCATTTCTGGATTTACCACATTCCCGGCGTGCTTTACGCCGAACATGGGCACCAGTACCACGACATCAATGCTTATACAACACTACTAGTCCCGTTCCGCACAGGTAATGAAAACGAACTTGAACTACCTGTCGGGGCATATTTTGATATGTACTTGTTTCACCTGATTGAGCGCGTCAATCTACCTACAGAAAATATCTACGCGCCGCTCGGATATCTTTTCAACAGTTATCTAAAACAACCACTTAAGTTCATTACAACTTTTCCTGATGTGTGCAATTTTGTTTGGGCGATATGTAGTCAGTTTGTCTATCGCGGCAGCCGTCAATTCCGAATTACAAGGCAGAGATATCAGGATAAAATCCTTTCAAACTTTGCAACAAGCACAGGACTTTCATATAAAACCTGCGTTGCTCTCGACCAACTGGCTGAAGTAAATAACAACAAAATGATAAAACGTCTTCTTGGTAATGCTCTTTTCAAAAGAGGCGATCCAATCAAAACCGGATATCTTTATCCGAAGGCACTGATGATTTCCAAAATATTGGAAACCGAGAAAAAGGAGGTGCCTTTCTATTTGTTTGGACATTCACACCAACTTGCCAAAGTAGCGTTGGATGGTCAGCCCAATAGGTTTTATCTAAATACCGGAAGCTGGTCATCGCCAAATTATCCTGGTTCTCCCGCTGATCGGAGCCTTTTTCCCTTTGTCGAAATCGAGTGGGAGAATAACAAGCGCCCCACGGCGGCACTGATGCAATGGGATGAAACAAAGCAAAAATCTGTGCAGGTAGACGAAACTTAGTCATCTTTTTGCCTCGACAAAATCCATAAGCGCATCAGCGCCCAAAGACCTACCAGGCATTGCGTGATAAGCCACGCAATAGCCATGCCAACCAACCCGAAGCGAAGCCCTGCTAACGAAGCCGCCATTACCCCGGTGAATCCAGCCACCGTGCCCGTAAGTATGGCCTCGGTAAGTATATTTTTGCCGCGGCAAATGCCATAGTAAGCTTGAATAAAAATCCCCGGGTAAACTGCTAACGACAAAATACGCAAGGGCAAAGTGCCGGCTATAGCATAACCTGTTCCGAGGAGAGATAATAAGAAGTGTGCTAGTAGAATCATTGCAGCGGCACCAACTGTTCCGAGCAGAAGTGACGTCTTTATGCTGTGAGTCAGTGCCTGACGGTAAGATCCCGGCTGATGAGAGACATCAGCAAACAGGTTTTGGCCAACCGAAATAGGAATAATATAGACAACCCAAGCCATCATCCATAGCATGTACCAGTGAGCATTATCAGTCGGGGAAAGCATTTCGGTCACAATAATCGGCATGGTCCAATTAGGTGCTCGCTCCGCCAACGTCAGCAGATAGTTTTTCAGGCTAATGCTAACAAGCCCCTTCCCGATGTTCGTATCTAATTCAAGGCGATACCGATATTCTCGAATTGAACGAAATATCTGGATGGCACCAATCACGCAAGCAGAAAAACCAGCCAACATCCACGCAAAGACAATGGATTCCGAGGTGACGCTTTTTACGAGGAGCGGCAGCGCGGCAACAAAAACAATGGTAATCACGCCAAACGAGACATTGCGAACGAGCACCTGATCGCTGCGGCGGATGGCGATTGAGACATGATCCATAAAAGTATTCACTGTGCCAAAGAGTGTCATGCCTAGGAAGAACAGAATGTACGTGAAACTCTTGCTGACAATGCTGATCTCGTGGAATATAGTCGTCGAGAGCAGTAAAAACAGAAAAGCCACTAGAAGAGCAGCTAGTGAGACGAGGTTCAGCGTCGTATTGAGCAAGGTCGAAGGTTGTTGGCGATATTTGGGATAAAGCGCTACGAAGGCTGAGTTGAGCCCCAGCAAAGCCAACTGCACACACAACATCATAGCTGAAATGACGCCCGAAGCAATACCTACATCTGCTGTGGCGTACAGACGCGCCGTGATTAGCCAGGTCAAGAACCCCAATCCGGAAGAAGAAAAGCGCCCCAGGATTAGTGCTAAGGAATTCCAAATTTTCCGGATATCCATTTTATTTCCGGTCAAGGAATTCAATCTATCTAACCAAGGCTGCCGAGCCTGACTTTGTGCATTTTCGGTCATAGGATGCTTTCTCACGTTATCATGCCAGGCGCTCTCGCAAGCTTCCAGGCATAGAGACATAGTTGTAAAAAAGATAAACGAGATAATAGGGAATCCAACCGGGCTCAAGGTGAAGCAGGCTAATCAAGATACCGCGTACGCATCCCGCTACAGGGATCAACAATAACGCAGCAGCAGGCCAGCCATATTTGGCATACATCCGCCCCAGTCCACTACCATCAGCAATAAACTGGTCTTTAGCGAACTCAAAGGTATCACCAAAAAGGTGTTTCACAAAAGTCTTTTTGGAGACACCCATTTTGAGATTTGCTTTTTGGAGCCGCCAACGTAGTTCGATATCTTCTCCGGAACGAAAACGTTCATCAAAGCGGTAGGTTAGCAAGACTTGACGCTTGAACATAGTTGCCATAACTCCAGGCCAATTTTTGCTGCGACCCCGGTTATGATGGCTGGTCAGCGCACGACCCCAATATCCTGAACCCAACGAGGCGCTAATCAAGCCTGCCTGAAGAGCATCGTACTGACCATGCGTGAATTCTTCATAAAGGTCTTTCAGCGCTCCATCGGGCAGTACAATGTCCGCATCAATCAGGACTACGATTTCAGATGTCGCCATCTCAATACCCATCATCCGGGCGGCAGGAACACCAGCGCCATTATCGGAGAGGAACTTCATCGGGTAGCGGTGGACGATCTCTACAGTAGAATCGGTCGAATTTCCATCTACAACAATTACCTCCCGTGGCGCTTCACGAAAAATTGACGCGAGGCATTGATCAACCATACGTTCAGCATTGCGAACCGGAACAACGACAGATACGGGTAGCATAATTAAATTCCTGCAATATTGATGAGCTTTTTTATATGGCTAACTATGATGTCAGAAGCCTGATCGGGTGAGAGTGCCTGGGGAACACGCAGTAAGTAACAAGGCTTGTTTTGCAGCGCCGTATCAAGGATAGCGGCCTTTTCAACGAATGCCTTCTCAATCGGTACAAGCCCCGAGGCTCCCAGCGTAGTCATCACTACACGAGACTGTTTAGGCATTTCAGAGTTGAAGTTCCCAATCAGCCGTGCAATCATCCACTCTTTCGTGTGTTTTTCAAAAACAGGGTCAGATGAATCACTTTGGAAACGTTCTACAAAGAGCGCGGCGGCCAGCGGCGCGGCGCTTGAGAAACTAGAATCCGGAAAGACTTGATGCGGCATGACCATCATATGTTCAGGCGACCAGCGGCGGGTGATGGATGCGAGCTGCGGATATCGTGTTGCTAAAGGATGCAGCAGGGTCGTTAGGCGGGAAATAGGTTTGGAAAGAGCGACTGGCACTAACGGTTTATGAGCCTTTTTGAAAAGGTGTGGGTATAAAGAGTGGTGGTAAGGTTTGATAAACATCGGTTTGGCATAGCCGAGTAAATTACCCTCGCGAGTTAAGAAAGCCCAGTCGTCGCCCATGAATGAAAAACCATCAATCTTCACCAGCTTCGACATGGTGCTGGTTTTGCCTGTACCACCCCAGGCAGGCATGAGTATGCCATGACCATGATAAGCGGCCGTCAGGCAATGAACCATCGCAGCGCCCTTTGTGACCATAATGCGGTCAATTAGTGGCAGTGCCATCACAAGGAGTTCCTGCTGGCCGTTTAGGCGGAATTCGCCATTTTCCTTGAAGATTTGTACGTCGGTAGCATGCATATGTAGACCGCTATCATTATAGTGAAACTCAGTCTCACCGTGAGCCTCTCCATATGCGCCATTGACCAAGGGTTCTAATTCACCCCGAATGGTCAAATCAAAATGCTCAGAATCGCGATCGGTAAGGAATGGCGCAAAGATATCCTTGAAAATTTCAGCGGTCGGCGCGTTCGAGTCAACGCGAAAATAAACAAGGTCATGAATATTGAATTTTATCCAGCCATTATTTTTAGGTGTGGCAATTACGGTCACTTGTTCTCCTTCAGTGAAAGCACGGGTGAATCAGATTGAACGGTTCCCTTACTTTGAGGTTGTTTGTGAGCTTTCAAATACTCTCTTACAAGCCCGATTAGGAAACCTAATATTGTGAAAAATAATCCGCTAACAATTGCTCCGGCACGTGCAAAGCCAGATACATCACCTTGTAAGACGGCATCCTGAAAACCTTTCAACATGCCCAGCGGTAGAACCTTTAGTACATGCTTCCATTCAGAATTCAACCCACTGCGAGCGCCCGTAAAACGAGAAATAAGAGCTTTGGAGAGTCCTTCTGAATAACAGCGTGAGAAAAAATATTTGACGTTTGACCGTTTCTGCGGCACGCGATGCAAAACAACTGCCGTGGGGTCGTAGATAAAATTTCGTTCTGGCCAAAATTTTCGGGCGCGAATACATAATTCTGTTTCTTCACAGCCTACAGGCAGGGTACCGATTCGGCCGATGCCATTACGGAAACCGCCCACAGAGTTAAAAACCTCGCGCCTAAAGGACATATTGCAGCCGATGAGGTTCCTAACAGGTGCAGTTTGCTCAGGAAGTCCGCGATAGGTGCAGCCTACTACCCAGTCAAACTCTTCGGGAAACCAGGCTGGCCTGCCTGTTTGCCAATCCGGCTGGATTTGTCCACCAACACCGAGGATTGTTTTATCCTGATATCTTGCACTTAACCTTTCCAGCCAGGCACAATCTGCCATGGCATCTTCATCCATGAAGGCGATAATATCGCAGTTCGCAATCGAAATTCCACTATTGCGCGCCCCGGACAAGCCTCTCTCTTCTTTATTTTCAATAACATGTAAATCTGCCAGAGCAACCTTGGCACGATCAAAAAGCTGCCGATTATAGTCAATGACAACAATGATTTCCTGCGGAGGTAAAGTCTGTTTCCGAATTGACTCAACCGCCTCCATCAGATCATTCCAGCGTTCTTCAGTATAAGCGCAAATCACTACAGAGATTTTTTGGGGCATCAACAACTCCACATAATAAAAGATCAGTCCGATGGGTGTAAATAATATTTATAATTTCTTCCCCACCCAACAATGAACAGGGAAGAAATTATAAAGTTTTGCCGCCAAGGCTTTTATTTTTTGAGACAACAAAAATTTCGTGTTCCAGGCATTTGTGGCAACTGTCTCGATTCTATGAATTTAGGCGATGCCTATTTATTCAAAGGTGTAAATATCTCGAGCTCTTCTTCAGTGAACATATTAGATTGCGGGCGTACCAATGTTAATGCGCCGACCACCATGCCACCGACTGAAAGAGGAAGAGTAAGAGCGGAACGATGTCGCTCATCCCAATCCCTTTGAAGCCAGCGAGGATCATTTTGGGTATCAAGGATCAATACGGATTGGCGATTTTTAATTGCCCATCCAGCTACACCCTGGTTGAGTACATCTTCCCAGGCAGAAGCTTCGAGTGTTTTGAATCCATTCTCGCCTGCGAGACAACCATCTTTCACGTTGCCATTCTCGTCAATCAGGATCAAACTGCCGCTGTCGGCTCCTACCGCTTCCAGTGTTAACTCTAGAACACGCTGAATAACATGACCTGTATTACCACCGGTCAACATCATAATGCTGAGCAAACGGATGAATTCCATTAAGCGATGAGCAGGGGATTCGTCAAACTTTACCGCGGGTTGAACTTCGAATGCTTGCGGGCGCTCATATTTGATACCGCGAAATCCGAGATAGATATCTTGCTCTTTTTTGGTAAGTTTCATCCACCATTGTCGGAAAATGGTAAGAAGCACTCGCGTCCCGTCTGGGATGGTTTGCAACTTGCCCACGCCATAAAATCGATATCCTTCAAAGCTGGGAACCTCAACGATACGCAGTCCTGACTGAGCAGCTTGTAAATAGAGAGCTGTATCAATTTCGAATCCATTATAGTTTTCTACCTGAACGATTTCCAAGCAATAGCGCCAGAAGGCATGGTATCCGTAACAAAGATCCGTAAATTTTGTTCCAAACAAGAGGTTTGCCGTCAACATTAAAGCGCCGTTGCCCATTTTTCGATAGCGGGGCATATCGGTGGTACCCCCGCCAGGAGCAAAGCGGCTACCTTTTACAAAATCGGCCCCTTCCAAGAGTGCTGTAACATAGCGCGGAATTTCGCGAGGGTCATTTGAACCATCAGCATCAATAACAATCAGAATATCCCCAGTCGCTGCACGATAACCGGCATTCATGGCTGCGCCTTTGCCTTTTCCCTTCTCTAAAACAACTTTGATGGAAGGTAGAAGTCGTTTTGCCACCTCAACGGTATCATCTGTTGAGCGTCCATCGACAAGAATTACCTCGTCAATCCAGTTCTTTGGGAGAAAAGGAAGAACTAAAGGTAGGTTCTTTGCCTCATTCAAAGTGGGGACGATAACCGAAACTGTTGGTCGCGAATCGCTCGTGACGCGAACACCGACATTGTAAGCAGCGGGTTCATAGTTGCCAGATATTTTTGATAACAGATTATCTAGTTGCTCTATCATGAGAATCTCCTAATTATTACTTGAATAAAATGGTTGGATGAAATAAAGTATATAAAATTTATACGTTTACTTTGAAATTTACAGAAAGCGGTTGCGGCGGATTTTAATCGCAACTGAGTGCATACCTTGCACTGGATAACTGGATCGGACGACACTTCCCCTTACAGCGATTAAGGGTGCTTTGCCATCACCCAGTGGTCCTGTAGCAGAATAACGAAATAGAACAAACAAATCACCACTCTGCTGAATCTCCGGTCTGAGAAGCAGACATAATCCCGTCGCACTGATATTGGTCAGGATTGCGTTAGCGCGGAATTTCTTTCCATTAATATCCTTGCCTTGTACGATCGCAGGATAGGAACAATAAATCCTCGGTTTCGACCGACGTTCGATGGCTTGTTTTACAATTGACGATTGTTCCATAATCATAGCTATGTTCTGCCTCAATAAAAACGGATAATTTGTTGTATCTATACAAAAATTGTAGCATATACACAGTCAAGGTGACGATATATCTTAATAGGTAAAAAAGACCATTTTTTAGAACAAAAACTAGCAAAATTTGCTATTATCAACAACACAAATGTGCCTTTATCGTTCACAACACCAAAGAACTGCGCTGTGGACGTTCGCTGCCCAATTTCTCCGATTGGTTGTTTTCATGGTATCTACCTTTACGTCATTGCGAGCGTTCTTTGCGAAGCAATCTCCCCATTAATACGAGACTGCATCATTGCATTCGCAGTGACACTGGCGATTGGCTGTTTTTATGGCGCATTACTTACTACAAAGTTGAAAAAATCCCGACCACAATCGGAATATCCATCGCGGCATGGAACAGAATGGAACCCCAGATGCTGTTCGACTTTTGCATAAGCCAGCACCATGCCAGCGAAACCGGCAGGGTTTGAAACGCGAGAAAGATGATCGTGTCTGTTGAGTAACTGGTGAACGCATGTGCCAGCACAAACGGAATGGTTGTAACAATGTTCGTGGCGAACTTTCCTAAAAAGGTTCCATCTTTCCGATGAACAAACCGCGAAAAAGTAATTCTTCATTGGATGCGTTCGCCAGCATAAAGATCAACACCCACGGCGCCCACGGCAGAATGCGTGCCCAAGTTAAATTTTCACCTTTGAAAAACATTTCTGTGACGGGGATAACGGTGACGGTCATCACGATAAAAGCAGTTAATCCCACGATCAGGCCTAAGCATGGCGATAACAGCCACAATCACAATAGATATGGCAATGTAGATTTGTGAAATATTCAATTGATCTTCAAATGAGTAGATCAATATTTTGTCCCCAATTTTAAAGCGACAACATAACATGGACTTATTAAATCCAATTAATTCAACGATCCGCCACATGGACGCCTCCTGTGCCTACTTTTATTATAGTGAATCGTAAATGCTTTTACAATTGTTTTTTTTATTTCCCCAAAAAAAGAATTGGCAGATACTTCTGAAGTATCTGCCAATTCTTTTCATATTAATGCCCCGATATTTTTTATGATGTTTACTTTTTGTGCGCCGAAATTTTCGCGCTGAACACGGTCTTGTAAAGTCCTTCCTGCGAATATTGTTTCAGGTCAATCGAATCACCGAGATCACGCGCGACTGAGTCGATCATCTCTTTGTCGAAATAGGTGGGGGTGATCATAATATCGGTCAAGCCTGCGGATTCCATCATCGCCTGATAGTCTTTGACATCTAATGCGCCCGCGATGCAGCCCGCCCACGCGCTGAGACTTTTCTTCATTTCATCGGGCAGCTCGCCATCGGTAACAATATCCGAGACAGCCAATCGCGCGCCGGGTTTCAATACGCGGACGATCTCCGCGAAGACTTGATTTTTATCGGGTGCGAGGTTAATAACGCAGTTCGAGATGACCACGTCAACGCTGTCGCTTTCAACGGGCAGATTTTCGAGATAGCCCTGTCTGAATTCGACATTTTCCGCGTTGACCCGCTGCGCGTTTTCGCGCGCGCGTTCGATCATCTCGGGGGTCATATCCACGCCGATGACGTGACCTGTCGCGCCGACTTTTTGCGAAGCAAGCAGGCAGTCAAGCCCTGCGCCTGAACCAAGATCAAGCACGGTTTGACCGGGCGTAAGTGAAGCGAGGGTAATTGGGTCGCCGCAGCCGTAACTGGTGTTGGCAACATCGGTGGGAACGGTGGTCAGCAAATCTACGGGGTAAAGGGTGCTGCTTGTATCACAGCAATTATCGCTGCCGCAGCAGGAAGCGGAACTCTTAATTCGATCTGCATAATGTTCGCGGACAACGTCGTGGATGGGGGTGTTTGTAGTCATGGTATTTCTCCTTTTGTTTTTTTCGTCATTGCGAGGAGGGTGCTCTTCCCGACGAAGCAATCTCCTGTGTGCAGCGGGGATTGCTTCGGGCAAAGTGCGCCCTCGCAATGACATATAATATAGATGATTGTCTATGTATTTGATTAAAAAAATTTGTTCAGTAATTTCTCTCTGCCCGTCGAATTGACGAACAGAGTTTCGTTCAAATTAGCAGCAATCACAACCGCAGTTGCCGCCTTCGCAACATTCGCCTTCACAGCATTCGTTGTTTACGACTAATAATTCATTCATGTTCGTGTACTCCTTTCATATAGAAGATGATCTATGTATCTTGCCAAAAAAAAGCGAAACAATTGTCTCGGCCGAAGACAATGTTCCGATCAGGCCTTGATGGTTTTCAACAGGTTTTCGGTCGCAAGGGACTCCGGCGCGAACTTGATCATTAACTGTCCGCAGCAGATGGCGATGTTTTCCTGATTGAGCGAGTAGAAAGTCTGTTTGCCTTCCTCGCGCACAGTCACCAGATCCGCTTCGCGCAGAATGGCGAGGTGGTGTGAAACCGTAGGCTGGGAGACATCTAATTTCTCAACAATTTCGTTGACCGAAAGAGACTCGCAGCAGCACAGGTTCATGATCTTCTGGCGGGTTTCGTCAGAAATGGCTTTGGCAAAGAGGACAGGGTTAAATTTCATATCGATGACTTTCTATATGTTATTATATAGATAAACGTCTATTTGTCAAGGGTTGAATTGTTATTTAAAAGATAGCATATAATTTTTTCTTCATGACCCGGACAGTGGCTGCGCTGCAGATTTCTGTGTAAGAGTAATGTCATTGTTATAAATCTCCCGAATCTCGTAAAATCTAATATGTTACAATGGTATTAAGACATAAGTCATCCTAAAATTTTATAGAGAATTGCAATACATATGAAACAATCTGCTCTTGATATAGATGTTGAGTTTCGTAATGTAGTAAAAACTTTTGGCACGATAACAGCGGTGGATAAGGTAAATTTCCAGATACCCAAAGGTTCTTTTTATTCCTTCCTAGGTCCATCTGGATGCGGAAAGACTTCTTCGTTGCGCCTGATCGGCGGTTTCGAGCAACCTGACAGCGGCGAGATTTTAATCGCAGGCGAATCGGTGGCGTATATCCCGCCGTATCAGCGCCATGTGAATATGGTATTTCAACATTACGCACTCTTCCCTCACATGGATGTTGCCAGCAATGTCGGCTATGGACTCCGTCAGCAGCGACCGCGGATTTCACCTGATGAAATTTCCAAACAAGTTAAAGATGCACTCGCGCTTGTCCGCTTATCGGGTTACGAAAAGCGGCGCAGCTGGGAACTTTCCGGCGGGCAGCAGCAGCGTGTTGCCCTGGCGCGGGCTTTGGTCAACAAGCCGACCGTGCTTTTATTGGATGAACCCCTGGCTGCGTTGGATCGCAAATTACGGAAAGACATGCAAGTGGAGTTGAAGACACTGCAAAGGGAAGTGGGAATTACCTTTGTGTTCGTCACTCACGATCAGGAAGAAGCGCTTTCGATGAGCGACCGCATTGCAGTTATGCGTGACGGAAAAATTGTGCAGGAAGGTTCCCCGACCGATTTATATCGCCAACCCCTTGATCGGTATGTTGCGGGATTTATCGGGCAGTCAAATTTCATTTCAGGTGAAGTTGTCGAAGCGGGCGACCAGGTAAAAATTAAGACACAGCGCGCTGTTATTTTGCAGGCGCCGAAATCTAAAGTGGCGAAGACTCTTGCGGTGGGCGATAAAGCGGTGGTAGCGATCCGCCCTGAGAGAATTAATCTTAGAAATCAGAATGAAGCGGGGAGCGATGGTTTCGCGGGCAAGGTAGCGCAAATCACATTTTTGGGAGACCAAACCGAATATCATGTTGAAACTGAACAAGTAGGGCGTTTGCTTGTGCGGATGAATAGTGGATATGCTGGCTATGCTTCGGGTGATCCGGTAATCGTGTATTGGAACCAGGATGCAGGGCTGGCTTTATTGGATGATTGACCAACCCATTTTATATAGGAGAAGAAAACATGGATCGTAATGAGTTTATGAAGCATTACCGTCAGTTGGATAAAGGCAGTCTTTCCCGCCGCGATTTTCTACGGATCACCGGTATTGGTTTTGCCGCTGCCGTGCTTGCCGCGTGCGCGCCGTCGTTAACAGACTCGTCCAGTGCGCCCGCTTCAGGTAATTTGGGTGATCGTCTGGAGTTGACCACCTGGCCCAATTACCACAACATGAAGAACTTCGAAGCCTTCACTAAAAAGACAGGCGTTAACATCAACATGACCGTGTTCGGCTCAAATGAAGAAATGCTTGCCAAGTTACAAGCGGGTGGCACTGGTTGGGATGTATTCGTTCCCACCAATTACACGATTTCCACCTATGTCAAACTCGGTTTGATCGAAGCGCTGGATCTCTCACGCCTGCCCAGTTTTGATCAGGCATCGTTTGAGGCGCGCTTCCTCGATGCTTCCAAAGTAAAAGGCGATTCAAATCTTTATGCCATTCCCAAGAACTGGGGCACTACCGGTTATATGGTGCGGACCTCCAAAGTCTCTGAAAAGATGTCCTCATGGAAGGATTTCTTTGATATGACCATGGGTAAATATTCGGGCAAGACCACCATCCACGATTATCAACTTACTTCCATCGGCAACGCTTTGAAATATTTCGGCTATTCGTTCAATTCGATTGACACCGCTGAATTGGCAAAAGCCGAAAAATTACTGATCGATGTGAAACCGCATCTCTTTGCCATCACCAGCGATTACCAGCCTCCCATTCGCAACGGCGACGCGTATATCGCCATGGCATGGACAGGCGATGTCCTGCAAGTGAAACGCGATCTTCCCGACACTGAATATGTTCTTGGTTCGGAAGGCGGTGAAATTTGGGAAGATAACTGGGCATTGGTAAAGGATGCGCCTCATAAGGATGCCGCTTATGCTTTCTTGAATTACATGCTCGATCCCAAAGTCGCTGCAGAAGAAACCAATGGACATGGCTATCCACAAGTAGATGCTCGCGCAACCGCGTTGCTCTCGGATGCGATGAAAAACGACTCGATCATGTACCCTGCGCAGAAATTACTCACGCCCCTGGAATTTGGCGCCGCAGTGTGTTTGACCGATCCCAACCGCGCCGAACTTTGGGCGCGTGTTAAGAGCGCATAATTTTTTTTGACCATAGATCGCGGACGATAGACCATTTATTATCGTCCGCGATCAAAAACTTAAAACACAGCCCATGAATGTCCCCACCCTTGAAACCCTTATTTCCCAGAATGACCGTTGTGGAGAATGTCCCATTTGGGATTCTTCATCTCAACGTTTGTTTTGGAACGATATGAACGCCTCCCTTGTTTTTTCTTACGATGGAAAAAATGGAAAAGTTGAAACGCTCAATACCGGCGGGCTTAATGCAGCAGGTATGGCCTTCAACCAAAGCGGTGAGTTGGTCTTTGCAGGTTCAAGCGGTTTGCATTTATGGCGCGCATCGGGTGAACACCGCACGTTGCTCACACAGCATGGCGACGAAATATTAAACTTCAACGATATTCTCGCCGACCCTCAAGGCAGGTTGTACGCAGGGACATGGTATTGGGGCGCGCAGGAATATGAAAAATTGGGGAAGTTATACTTGATCGAAGCCGACGGTTCGATCTCAATTCAAGACGAAGGCATCGAACTTTCCAACGGACTGGGTCTCAGCCCCGATGAAAAGACTTTATATTATTCAGATTCGACCGCCAGAAAAATCTTTGCTTATGATGTAAATTCCGCAACGGGCGCTTTATCCAGGCGCCGCGTGTTTGTGGATGTCCCACTAACAGAAGGCATGCCCGATGGCTTGACCGTGGATGCGCAGGGATTTATCTGGAGCGCGCAATGGTATGGCTCGCAAATCGTGCGTTATGATCCGGACGGTAAAGTGGAGCGGCGCATTCAAATCCCGGCTGCGCAAGTTACTTGTATGGCATTCGGCGGCGCAGACTGGAACGAGTTGTATATCACAACTGCCAGCGAAGACTGGCCGACGCGTTTCGCTCCGCCCAATTATGATTCTTCCAAAGTTAATCCTGGCGGCGATCTATACCGCTTGAAACTCGATATTCAAGGCAAGCCTGAATATAAGACAAAATTCATATGGTAAATAATACGACCCACAGAAAAAAATCTATAAGAACATGGCTGCCGACTGCGCTGCTGCTTGCGCCCGCCAGTTTATGGTATTTATTTTTGTTAATAGCGCCATTGGTGATCGTGGCTGTTTTTAGTTTTGGCGCGCGCGCACCCGAAGGCGGTTATGCGCCCGCCTTTACGCTTGAACAATATCTCAAACTTCCCACACGCAGCACACCATTCGTCAACACATTATGGCTGGCATCGCTTGGCACAGTTTCGTGCATCCTGATCGCATATCCGCTGGCTTATTATCTCGCAACGCGCGCCAGCGCAAAAGCGAAGTCAATTCTTGTTGCGCTTATCATTGTCCCTTTTTGGACTTCTTTCCTGATCCGCACCTACGCCTGGGTGACAATTCTCAGCAGCCGCGGCATCCCCGCTATTTTGGCAAGCCTCGGAATCGTCCACGATTTGGTGCTGCTGAACACGCCTTTTGCCATCACCCTCGGAATCGTTTACAACTACCTGCCGTTGATGACCTTTCCTTTATATGTCAGCCTCGAACGTTTGGATAAACGCCTGCTTGAAGCATCCAAAGACCTGGGCGCAAATCGCCTGGCGACTTTTTTTCAGATCACGCTGCCGCTCAGCGCATCGGGTTTGATCACAGGCTCGATGCTGGTATTCATTCTTTTGATGGGCGAATATCTCATCCCGGCCTTACTTGGCGGCGGGAAAATATTCTTTGTCGGCAACGCGCTCGTGGACTTGTTCCTTCAGTCGCGTAATTGGCCCTTTGGCTCGGCAGTGGCCATGGCGTTGAATTTCATCATGATCATTATTATTTCTGTTTATCTTTGGCTTACATCCCGACTCGGCGGCGAGAGCAGGGAAGAAGTTTCATTGTTTTAATATGCGCGATAAAATCACAACCTCCCTGCGTTTATATTCCATTTTGATCTATATCTTTTTGTATTTTCCGATTGCGCTGGTTGTTCTATTCAGTTTCAACTCCGGCAATTATGCGGCGGATATGCAGGGATTTTCTTTCCGCTGGTATGGGGAAACCTGGCGCGATCCTTTTGTGCTTGAAGCATTAAGGAACAGCGTTTTTATCGCCGCAACCTCGGCCACACTCGCCACCGTTTTTGGGACGTTTGCCGCGCTGGCTTTGCAAAATGTGCGCGGCTGGCTTAGAACCCTATACGATGGTCTGATCTATATCGCTATTATTATCCCCGGCATTGTGATCGGCATCGCCACCCTGATCTTCTTTGTGCAATTCTTCGGTTGGTTAAATCCCTGGTTGCAAATCCTGTTTGGACCCTCCGCCCCCAAATTCAATTTAGGTTTGCCCACTGTGATTGCCGCGCATACGTTATTTACCATGTCAATTGTGCTGGTGATCGTGCGCTCCCGTATCGCCGGCATGGATAGGTCGCTCATCGAAGCCTCCAATGATTTATATGCCACGCCGTTCAATACCTTCTGGCAGGTGACTCTCCCGCAGTTGCTTCCGGCAATTATGGCAGGTTTTCTGCTTGCGTTCACATTTAGTTTTGATGATTTTATTGTGGCTTTCTTTGTTGCCGGCCCTAACACCACCCTGCCAATTTACGTTTTTTCATCCATTCGGCGCGGAGTCACACCCAAGATCAACGCGATTGCGACTGTGACCTTAATTATGTCACTGGGATTTTTGTTTATCGTCCAATACCTGCTTACTCGTTCAAATGCCAGCGCAAAAAAAGATGGTGAATAGACGACGTAAACTTGCTGTGGAACATGCTGCAAAAAAAGTCCCCAAGTTCTTCAAGAACTTGGGGACTTCTTTTATATTACATTCCCAACCAATCACTCGCTATTTTCGGCAATCCCGCCGCAGCGCCTTGACGGGCTGTGCATTGCGGAAGCGATTCCAAAAACATTCTGCCATATTGTTTGGTCAACACGCGCCTGTCTAAAATCGCAACAATGCCGCGATCCGAAGCGGAACGGATCAAACGCCCGAATCCCTGGCGGAATTTCAAAATCGATTCGGGCAGATAATATTCGTTGAACGAATCTTCATAAAGTTCCGAGCGCGCCGCAATGATCGGGTCGGAAGGCACGCCGAAGGGCAGTTTGGTAATGACGACCACCGAGAGCGAATCGCCTTGCACATCCACGCCTTCCCAGAAGGAACGCGTCCCAAGCAATACAGCCCGCTCAGTGGATTTGAATGACTCAAGCAGTGCATTCGGTGACGCGCCTTCGCCTTGTTCAAAGACAAAAATATCTTCACGCGCCAGCGGACCTGTGATGGCTTGCGCGGTTTTCTTCAACGCGGCGTAGGATGTGAACAGCACGAGCATCCGCCCGCCGGTGGCTTTTGCGGTAGAGATGAGTGTGCGGTCGAGCGCCTGCTGATAACCTTGCGCGTTCGGTTCGGGCATATCGTTGGCCACATATAACAGCGCGCTGGATTCGTAATCAAAAGGGGAGCCGAGTGAGAGCGTATCCACTTCATCGGCGTTGAGTGTGTTCCGCAGATACGTGAAATCGCCGTGCGTGGTCAATGTAGCGGATGCCATCACTACGCAGGCTTTTTCATTCCATAGATTTTTTTCCACCAACGGACCCACGCGCAGCGGCGCGGCATTCAGCGATAATCTCTCGCCGCGCGGATTGACTTCGATCCAGTAAATTAATTCATTAGATGGTTTGCTCATCATTCCCGAAGCAGCGGCTTCAGATTCGCCCATGCGGCGCATCAGGCTGCTTAGGTTGCCCATCACATCTTCAAGGTTATCGTGACCTTCCGCGAATAAGTCTGCGAGCGCTTTGTAGATTTCTTCCAGTGATTTTAAAAGCAAGCCCATCGTCTCGCTGAGTTGACTCCACATGATCTCAACATCGTCCCAGCCATGCATTGTGCGCGTGGCTGGAACAACGCGCAGTTGCCATGCGTAATTACTAACGGGCTGTCCCTCGCGTTGAATGGCAATGAAGTCGCTCAGAATTCTGAAAAATTCTTTCGTGATCTGCTCAAGCCGAAAAGCCTGATCTGTGGCGCGTTTGGTTTTTTGTTGCATCAATCCAAAATCGGAAGGGCGCAGCGCAGTGTTTGTTTCGGTCAACAGTCTGCCCAATACACCCGCAGAACCGCCGCCCAATTCTTTCAACATGCGATCCAGATCCGATTGCGTCATACGGAAAGACAATGCGCTTGTCACAGCATTTTCCATGTGATGCGCTTCATCAATGATCACATAATCATATTCGGGCAGCACCTTGCCATTCGTGGAGGCATCTGAAAGCAGCAACGCGTGATTGACAACTAGAAGGTGTGCGCTTTGCGCCGCCTGCTTGGCGCGGAAAAATGCACACGATCCGCCCATCCGTCCCAAACAGGATTCATTCGTGCAGGCATCATCTTCTGCAGAAAGTCTGCTCCACACTTCGCGCTCGGTTGGGCCGGTGAGATTGAGTTCGTTTCTATCGCCGCTGGGGTTATCCAATTGCCAAACGATGATCTTTGAAAGCACGCGCATTTCGTTCGCGTCTTTCGGGCCGTTCTTGCGCATGTAATCAAACTTGCGCGGACAAAGATAATTACTGCGTCCCTTCAAAACTGATGCGCGCACTTCAAGGTTCAACGCGGCTTGCAAATCAGGAATATCTTTTTTGATTAACTGATCCTGGAGATTGATCGTATTCGTAGAGATTACCACGCGCGTATTATTCTTGTACGCGAATAACGCGGCAGGCACCAAATACGCAAATGATTTGCCCACCCCGGTACCAGCCTCCACCAATAGATGGTTTCCATTCGACAGCGCTTTGCTGACAGCCCGCAGCATATCCACTTGCTCGGGGCGTTGTTCGTATGCTTCAAAATATTGCGAGAACGGCCCGCCATGCTCCAACACAGATGCGGCTTCTTCAGGGTCAAGCGCAATCGGTTCGTCGTTTTTCTCGATGGGCGGAAAATTCTTTTTCGCCGAATCAAACTTGGGCTTAGGATGAGCCGCGGCGGGAATCCGCTTGGCTTGAATCCCATCTTTGGCGCGCAGCTGCAATGCTTGTTCGAAAGCCCAGCCCGCATCCCAATCCACAAAATGACCGAGTTCGACAATTTCCTGCAAGGTTTCAAATGGAAGGTCGCGTGCCATTTCGAGCAGGCGTACATAGCAAGCCTGCGTGACGCGGGCATCGTCCAGTGCGCGATGCGTGGCAGGCAGTGGAATATTGAGCTGCTGCCCAAGCGATCCGAGGTTATAACGACTCGCGTTCGGCATTAATACAGAAGCGAGTTCGTAAGTATCGATTGTTTGCTGATATTGAAACAAGCCCGCTTTGCGCAGAAAACCAATATCAAATTTTACGTTGTGTCCAAGAATGGGGGAGTCGCCGACAAAGGCGGTAAGTTCATGCGCGATGGCGCTTAAGCGCGGCGCGTTGCGAACCATGGCATTGTCAATGCCGGTTAATCCCGTAATGAAATCGGGGATGGGTTTGCCCGGATTGACGAGCTCAGAAAATTCACCTTCAATGCGCCGGCCATTAAATTTAACAGCGGCGATTTCAATAATGGCTTCGCGATTTTCATCAAGACCGGTGGTTTCGATATCAAGGGAAACAATGGATGTCATATTAGAACAAGTGTATCATAAAAGTAGCGCGGCATTAATGCCGCGCATTACGTCATTGCGGGCACACTTTGCGACACTTGCGCCGCGCTGTGTTTGTTGCAGTGCAGGTGAGCAATCTTCCCGCCACAAAAGACTGCTTCGTTCCTCGCAGTGACATTATGTAATTTTTTTCAGGAAGCCAGTTCCGTTTTTGTCAGCGACAAATCAAGGAACGGCATAATAAATATCCATATAAACAAGCGGAACATTTCGACGGATGGAAAGATGTGCCGCCGCGTTCCGTAAATATCACCGAAGAAACTTAGGAAAAGAGTAACAGCTGCAATCAACAGAAACCAGACTGCCAGCCATGCCCATGCAGTTAACGGTGCGCTGCGATATTTGACAGCATGAACACACAGCGCAAGTAACAAGAAAAAGTCGATCAGGAAAACCGTCATTGATTCCGGGTGAACGAATTCTCCGGCTTTCAGGAACGAGTCGCGGTATTTCATATCAGACGTGTAGTAAGGCTGGGCAAAATCAAATTTAAAGTGATCCAAATATTCCCAAAGCGTGGTGACGACAAAACCGGGATGGGAGATCAGGAAAAGTCCGTAGACTTTTGTCGCGTTGGTGTTCGCCCATGTTGCGTAGCCGGATGACTCACGTGCTGGCATGTCGAATTTTTTAAAGAACTCAACGCGCTGTGGATAGGGCCAAATGTAAAAATCAACTGCGTTTGTAACCGCGTTGTTATTTGCCGGGTCCGGGTCTAATTCCGTGGCTCTCTGACTATCTTTTGTAGAAAGCAACCCGATCACAAAAAACGCAAATAATACGGCCAGCGCAATCGCAATTTGTTTTGTGATTTTGAATTTTTTTATCAACAGCAGCGGCGCAATGACCATCATGAACATGGGAATGGCATAGAGGTGCACATCCCTTACAAAGATCCATAACAGGAAAAAGATCAAGCCCCCGACGAAAAGTATGCGCTCAGATTTTTGGGTGAAGGGCACTTCTGTTGCGGAAGCGCGAAATGCAATTTCCATCAGCAGGGCGAAGGCGATCACGAAGAGCGAGAAGGACAGCGACTCGGGACTCAGGATGCTGTCCCATTCGGCGATTTGGGGCGTAAAGCCAAATGCTACAATGCTAACCGCGCTTACAATCCTGATGAGCGGATCCTTCAACCATCTGGCTGTCATCCACGCCAGAAAGCACCAGCCGAAGATGGATAAAAAGTTTTGGAGCAGGACGATCTTGTCGAAGCAAGGCAGGTTGACGCGAACACTCTCCGCTCCATTTGCCGGCGCGCTGTATGCGGTCATGGGACATTTTTTTTCGTTGCTCGCGGCTTTGAAGATGATATTTGTTGTAAAGAGACGTTTTCCGGCAAATATTTTCCAGGAAAATAAAGGCGCTTGTGACCCTTCTATGTAACTTTTCGTTTCATCGTTGCCTATCGAGAGACGTAAGTCACCATATCCCGTTGCGCGGAAAAAGGCAGCTGTAATAAGGATACAGAAAATTATTACGTTAATCCATTTATTGGCGGAAAACGGCATTCGGGTGGTTCCTTTAATTAAAAAATTTAGGGTACTCCCGTTTCAAACGGGATTCATCCACAGATTACGCCGATTACGCCGATTTTTAAAATCAAATCTGCGTAATCTGCGGATGGGTTTTTGATCTTTCCCGTTAAAAATGGTAGAACCAAATTTAATAATCGTGATCTCGAGATCAGAATGTAAAAACCGCTCGTTCTAGTCTTTTTGGAAAAGTCCCGTTATTTTTTCGATCTGCGTTGCTGAGAGTGTGCGATTCTTTGCGTTTTGCCGCATGAATTCCTTGGCTTGTTTTAATTTCATCGCAGCAATCGGTGAATCGCCTGCGTCTATTTCCACCTTGTCATTGGTGAAAATTAAGATCGGTTTGATCTCAGGGATTTCCGCTTCACTCATGTTTTTTGCGAAGAATTTTCTTAAGGTCTGTGATTCACTTTCCGCATCAACTTCGGGACGTCCTAAATTTTCCTGTCCGAAGATGCGCATGTAGGCTTGCATGAATCCGCCGCCGCTCAATCGCCAGCGATTTTTTTCATATGCAATATTTCCACCTTGATGGTATGGCAGCAATATCCATACGCCTGAAGGCCCCACGATTAAATGCGGAACGGGTGATGAATAGTGATACATGTTGAAATCATTCTGCAAACCTTTAAGTCCCGCGTCTATTTTTTCATCGGGACGCGGGGAACGTCCCCAGCGACTGCCCATATACATGCCGATCTGAGTCATCACAAAGCCGAGCACCAGACAGGCAACCGAATATACGAATAGTTCAGGTTTTGTAAATGAAATATACATGCCCCCGCCGAGGACGATCAATGCGGCCAGACTTGTGTATTGTCCGATCTTTCCATTGCGTTCAATTAGTTTTTCATTTTTGATGATTTTCATAATTTTCTCTTGTTGGTCGAGTAGGCGGCGGATTATTCTGGAGAATAAGTATGCTTCACCAGCCGCCGTATCGAGACCTTATTTTAGACTCTCTTCGATGGCAGATTTCATTGCATCCAGTAAGTTTACTTCCACGGCTTCTTTTGCCACGCGCACAGCGTTCTTGATCGCAAACGCATCCGAGCGGCCATGACCGATGAACACAAGTCCGTTCACACCGAGCAGGGGAGCTGCGCCCTGTTCGCTGGGATCGAGTATTTTTTTGATCGCGCTCAATGCAGGTTTGATCATCAGACCTCCGAGTTTTGTAATCAAATTCCCATTCTTGATGATCTCGCGGATCTTGTCGATGATTAACTTGGCAACCGCTTCGGATGATTTTAGCATGATGTTGCCGGTGAATCCGTCCGTCACTGCTACATCCACTACGCCGCCGATCACTTCCTTGCCTTCCACATTTCCGAAATAATTTATTTTCGCGGCTTTCAACAAAGGCGTTGTGGCTTTGATCAATTCGTTGCCTTTGCCTTCCTCTTCGCCGTTCGAGACCAATCCTATTTTTGGATTTTTCACGCCGCGCACTTTTTCCGCGTAGACACTTCCCAGGATCGCAAATTGCAAAAGGTTCTCAGGTTTGCAATCGGGATTCGCGCCAATATCCAGCACGACGCAGAAGCCTGTTGCGGTGGGGAAGATGGGCGCGAGCGCGGGACGATCCACGCCGCGGATACGTCCCAGCCTGAATAACGCCGTGACCATGCCCGCACCGGTGTTGCCCACTGTTACAAATGCATCGGCTTCGCCTTTCTTGACCATGTCAATGCCGACCGCCATTGAATTCCTCGCGTCCTTGTTGCGAGCCTTCAATACGAGTTCCTCACCTTTATATTCCATGCTTAACATCTCAGGCGCATGGACAATGCGAATGGGCAGGTCTTTCGCGTTTTGCGCGTCCAACACCGGTCTGATAACAGATTCATCGCCGACCAAAATAATCTCGACGCCATATTCGCGCGCGGCTAAGACCGCGCCTTCCACATCCGGCTTTGGGAATTCATCACTCCCCATCGCGTCTACAACGATTCGAACCATGATCTTTGCTCCTATGAATTAATAGTGCTTGACAAGAAAAGCATCCCGATTATAATACGCCCTGCTCTTGCTCTGGTGCTGGAATTGGCAGACAGGCACGCTTGAGGTGCGTGTGTCGTAAGACGTGGAGGTTCAAGTCCTCTCCAGAGCACAAATGATGTTACCGTGCGACACATGGTTTGTATTTTTTTCAGCCGTGTATTGTATCAGGTGAATTTCTGGGAATAAAAAAGTCCACTCCATCGGAGTGGACTTTTTTGCGCGTAACGTGCGGGGGAAAAATCGGAGGTTTCAAGACACGAAGAATGCAATATAATCACTCAATGTACGTCTATTTTGGGATGTTACACTTTGGGGAAGACGTATTGGATTTCTTTTGAACGAAGGAAAACTGTTTCCTGTTTTGTAATTTTTTATCCGCACATATGTAATCTGAGTAAGGAGAACTAATCATGAAATCTCGCTTTAATTCCATTTTTAATATTTTCACGCTCGTCGCGTTGCTGGCTTCCCTGTTGAGCGGCGCGGTGTCTGTCACGCCTGCGTATGCGGCAGGGTTCACAGTCAACAGCAACGCTGATGTGGTGGATGCCAATCCCGGTGATGGTGTTTGCGAAATTACCACCTCGTCTGGAGTCTGCACTCTTCGCGCTGCGATTCAGGAGGCGAATGTAAACTCCGGGGATGACATCATTAACATCCCGGCGGATATCTACACTTTGTCAATCATTGGCGCGGACGAAGATTCCGCTGCGACAGGCGATCTCGACATCACCGAAAACTTGACCATCAACGGCGCGGGCGCGAATGTAACCATCATTCAGGCTGGTCTCGCTGGGGCGGGCATTGATCGCGTTTTTCAGGTTTTCACGACAGGTACTGTCAATATCTCTGGCGTGACCATTGCAAATGGAAAGTGCGCCGCCTGCGCAGGCGGCGGTATATCCAACAATGGCAACGGTATTTTGACTGTGACGGATAGCGTTATCTCTGACAACTCTGCCATGAGCGGTAACGGCGGCGGCGGAATATATAACGTCAACAGTTCTTTGACCGTGACCGGCAGCACTTTCACTGGCAATACCACTACCATTGGGAATGGCGGCGCCGTCTTAAACTTTGTCGGCACGGCAGTCATCGCGAACAGCACCTTCTCTAATAATAGCGCGGGGAGTTGGGGCGTCATCTATAACGATGGCAGCGGTGTTCTCAGTTTGATGAACGATACTGTCTCCGGAAATACAGGTCAATATGGCGGTGTCTTAAACTCTATCGGTACATTAAACATGAGCAACACGATTCTTGCCAATAATGGGAGTAACGACTGCACGAATTCGGGGACGATAGGAATCGACACAAATAACTTGATCATGAATAACGACGCATGTGGAATACCCATTGTGAGCGCCGACCCGAACCTCGGCACGCTGGCAAACAACGGCGGACCTACCCAAACCTTTGCCTTGCAGCTCGGTTCCCCAGCTATTGACGCGGGCGATGATGCAACCTGCGCGGCTGCGCCAGTCAATAATCTTGATCAGCGCGGTGAACCGCGTCCTATCGGCGCACACTGCGATATCGGCGCATATGAATCAAGCGCTCGCGCAGCCATAATAGTCAACAGCGCTTCTGATGATGTGGATAACAATCCCGGTGATGGCATTTGCGAAATTTCTCCCTCCGGATCATGCACTCTGCGTGCCGCGATCGAAGAGGCAAACGCGACTGCCAATACAGTATATGGTCCGGATGTGATCGGATTTAGTATTGGGGCTCCTTATACCATTTCTCCAGGTTCGAGTCTGCCAACCATCTTCGATCCTGTGATTATTGACGGCGGAAACAATGTTATCTTGGATGGGTCAGGTATTATATTACTTGGCAAAGTAAACAGGTCCGCACTGCAAGGAACAAACGCAGCCCTTGGCATAGTAAACGGGTTAACGCTGAATACAAACGATAGCACCATCACCAACCTTGCGATTAGGAATTTTTCCGGCGCAGGTGTGGCTGTTATACACAGCCTTACAAATACTGGCAATAAGATCATACAAAACAGCATCTATAACAATGGCAACAATGTCACTCCGGATATTGACCTCGGCGATGATGGCGTTACCTTCAATCACGTTGACCAGGCTTACGGTGCGAACAATTATCAGAACTATCCTGTGTTGACGCTGGCAACAATACCGAGCGATAGATCGTCGTTACGCGTGAAGGGTACGCTTGAGGCTGAAGTAAATGAGGGCGTCCTGCCCTATACGATTCACGTCTACGCTAATCAGAACTGTCATTCAACATTCTTTGGCGGGGGGCAGACCTATCTCGGTTCATTCGATGTGGAGACGGGGGCTGGCACCGGCTTTGTCAGTTTCGATCAGACTTTATTACTAAGCGCTAACGTTAACGAGCCGAATGGGATTAGCGTGACCGCTACAGGAAACAACGGCACATCCGAGTTCTCATACTGCCGGCCTGTTTCCACTGAAAACCTCAACTGGGTTCAGGCATACGCATACGTGGCATCCACTGATGGCGGATACTATCAATACATTACGGATAACTATCAAGAGAAGTGGTTCAAATTCCCCGTGCATCCGGGCGATAGAGTGCATATCAATTTGACAGGCTTATCAGGGAGCGCTATTACGCTGCATACTGATCCTAACCTTATCTATAACCAACTGATTGATCCGACCGGCGAGGCGGGGTTAAGCGCGGAAGCCTCTGGCAGCGCATTCCTTCCATCTGGCTCGTTGCCTTCGGGTTCGCTGCCTTCCGGGTCGTTACCGTCTGGTTCACTGCCATCCGACTTTTTGCCATCCGGTTCATTGCCATCTGGTTCGTTGCCATCTGGTTCATTGCCATCGGGATCGCTGCCATCTGGTTCATTGCCTTCGGGTTCGCTGCCATCTGGTTCGTTGCCATCTGGTTCATTGCCATCGGGCTCACTGCCATCTGGTTCATTGCCTTCTGGCTCACTGCCATCTGGTTCACTACCTTCCGGTTCATTGCCTTCTGGTTCTCTACCTTCCGGTTCATTGCCCTCTGGTTCTCTGGATGCTTACGCCAGTGCTGCGCGGCAAAGTCTGATCGCTGTCTCGATGAATCCGTATACCACTACGCAGAGCATTGATCGCAACACCTATGATTACATGGGCGATTTATATGTCCGCGTAGTTGGCAGGTATAGCCTGCAAACGCCATTCAACCTGGATGTTTGGGTGGAATCTGGCGTGTGCGGTGCAATTCAACCTGTTCCCGACAATCTCCAGATAATCAATGGCTCTGCTTCGGCGGGTTCATATAAGTCGTTGATCCTCACGGATTCAAGCCGCCTGGCGGGTACGCCAACGGAGATCGCAGCCGCGCTGGCGAAACTGCAAATACTTGCCGCGCGCAGCGATGTCATTGGCGTGGTGATTGACCTTGCTGAGTCAAAGTATCAGCGCGTTGCATGGGCAAACACGCAAGCCGATGCAAACCTGCCATGCCCAACAGCAAAGAACATGGTGGCGGATGAGATCAAAAATGTGATCGGCGAATATAGAAATGCAAACACGGCAACACTTGAATACATTGTGTTGGCTGGCGGCGCTAATGTGATTCCATACTTCCAGGTTCCGGATGTGGCCGGCCAAGCCAATGAAAAAGATTACGTTGTGCCTGTTGCGCCTTCCACAGCATCTGAAGCCGGGTTGCTGACAAACCTTGTGCAAGGACAGGATAGTTATGGTTCACAAGTTGAAGTCACTCAAGGCGGATATAAACTCGCCTATCCCGACCTCGCGGTTGGTAGACTCGTGGATTCCGCCAGTGATATCAGCATTGCGGTGAACGCGTATATCGCGACGAATGGACTCATCACGCCGCATTCCTCGTTGATCACCGGCTACGATTTTGTTGGCGACGCGGCAATCGCGATCAAGGAGCAAATGGACGCGGGGACAAATTCCGTCGCGGATACTTTGATCCAGTTGCCGGGTTTACCTCCCACCGATCCAACCGCGTGGACAGCGCCTCAACTGAAAACGAAACTCCTCGCGGGTAATTTTGATGTCGCGGTATTGGTGGGTCATTACAGCGCGGGAACTTTGCTGGCAGCCGATTATGCAACCCAAATATCAGCCGAGGAGATTTTATACTCGAATGCTGATCTCAAAAATGTACTCTTCCTGACCCTCGGTTGTCATGGCGGCTATACCATTCCCGGCAATGATATTTTGAACAACGCGTCGCCAGACCCGGATTGGGCAAAAGCGTTCCTGCGCAAAGGCGCGGCGGGTTATGTTGCCGCCACCGGCTATGCTTACGGCGACACGGAACTGGTCGAGTACGGTGAGCGCTTATTCGTGCTCATCTCGAAGCAATTGCGTACCGGTAATGATCCTGTCTCTGTGGGCAATGCGATGATGGCAGCCAAGCGCAAGTATCTGGCGGATACAGCCCAAATGACCGGCATCGATCAAAAGACGATCATTGAGATGACGTTGTATGGCTTGCCGATGATGAAAGTGAACATGCCCGGCGCGCGCCTCGCTGTGGATATCGACATACCCATTATCGGTTCGACAGATCCAGTTGGGGGTGCGTTTGGGCTCGGTGGCGCGCCCGCGTCGCTTTCGCCTGAAGTTAAGCCGCATACCAAGTCGCTTGATAGTAATGGCGGTACGATTGATGCCACTTATTACACCGGTGCGGATGGCGTGGTTGCCAATCCGTTTGAGCCGATTTTGCCCAAGGAAATTTATGATGTCAGCGTGGATGGCAAGGTGCTGCGCGGCGTGGCTTTCCGCGGTGGTAAATACACAGATCAGGATGGCATCACTCCATTAACTTCAACGCCAGCTACTGAACTTTCAACCGGGCATCTGTCTTTCAATTCCGAATTCTTTTATCCAACCCAGCTGTGGATGACAAACTTCTTCGACGCGTTCAACGGAGGATCTACCCGGCTGGTGATTTTCCCAACCCAATTCAAATCCACCGGGCCCGGTAAGACGGATGGAATACTGCGCACGTTCAGTAATTTGGATCTGCAATTGTATTATCTTCCAAGCAATTGGACGGATGGCAGCCCGGAGGTTCAATCCGCGGGCATCAGCGCCGCACCGAGTATTTTGGGCGTGTCAGCAGATGAGGAAGATGTAGACATTAACGGGCACAGATACGCAACCTTCAGCGTGAACGCATCTGCTGATGGGTCTGCGGGTGTGCAGTCGGTTTGGGTGGTTTACACCGGCAAGCCTGGCAGCCCCTATTATGGCGAGTGGACGCAGTTGAATTTGACTCAGAATATTAATGACCCAATGCTGTGGGAAGGTCAGCTTGATCTGGCAGTGTCCGGCGCAAACGCGGATGATGTTCAGTTCATGGTGCAAGCTGTAGGCGGCGCGGGGTTGACTACATTGGATACAAACGATGGCGCTTACTATACTGTAACGCCGTTTAATGCGGTACCGCCTCCGCCCGCAACTGAAACGACATTGACTTTTCAATCGCCCCCCGCATCGGGAACTTATAGGCAGGATAGTTCATTCGATTTATTGTTACAGACTTCACCGGGAGAAGTACCTGTCGCTGACAAGGTCGTTACACTTGACATCGGCGGGCAACAGGCGCTGGCAGTGACGGATGCTTTTGGACAAGCGACGATCACTATGAATCTCAACATCGCGCCCGGCTACTATACAGCGGAGGCCGGTTTCCACGGCGACTCTGAGTATCTTAGTTCAACAGCCTCCAGTCCGTTCACGGTGAATAAGAGCAATACTGCGGTTACATTACTAAATTCTCCAATAAGAGCGACGTTGACAGACGCCGGCGCCAATGTATTGAGTGGAAAGTCACTTGTTTTTGTTGTGCATAACGGCGCGAATACTTTCTTTCGTTCCGTATTCACCGACTATCAGGGACAAGCGCAGCTTGGCTCTGTCCCATTGCCGCCCGGCACTTACGACGTTGATGTGTATTTCAATGGAGTGATTCCCGGTTATGCCACCTTGAGCGATGATTATTATGAAAGCAGGTATCAACTTGGTTTGCCATCTAGCGCGAAGCTCATCATTACTGAATGGCACGAGATCAGGCCGCCAACGGTTTCAGTCAGCGCGAAGAAAGCGGATGGCACGCTTTACACTGCTGATACATGGACGAATCAAACCGTGACGGTTAATTTCACTTGTGTCGATACACAAAGCGGAGTTGCCTCCTGCCTAGGAGCCGATCAGATATTTAGCGCGGACGGTAGTTTCACTGCCGATGTCACTGCAACAGACTATCAGGGCAACTCTGGCGTCACCAGCTTCGGGCTAATCAAGATCGATAAAACCGCGCCAACGCTTGCGCCAAGCGTGTTCCCAAAAATAATCTATCTCAATACCAGTGCGACAGCCAGCGCAGGCGCAGCGGATAGCGGCTCAGGCATTGCCTCGCAAAGCTGCGGCGCAATTGTCACAAATACGATCGGCTCCAAGTTGGTCACATGCACAGCTACCGATGTCGTTGGTAACACTGCCAGCGTTAATCTCGCCTATAAGGTAGTCTATAAGTTCGCCGGCTTCTATTCCCCGGCTCGTAACTTGCCTGCGCTAAACCGTATGCAGGCCGGTAAAGCAGTCAAGTTGATATTTAGCCTGAACGGAAATCAGGGACTTAAACTGTTTGCAACCGGCTATCCGCGCTCAAGCGTCATTAAGTGCGGCTCCGCTCTAGGCATTCGTATTGCTACAGTAACAGCCGCGTCGAGCAGTCTCAAGTACAGCTCAAGTACAAAGCGTTATACATATACCTGGAAAACCAGCTCAACCTGGGCAGGTACCTGCCGGCAATTTTCCATCAAGTTAAAAGATGGAAAAATCTACAAGTTGAATTTTAAATTTACCCCTTAAAAAAGGTAACTACTCAGTCATCCATTACACCTGCGATTATGTCGCTGCGAGGTGCTCCCTTCGACAGGCTCAGGGCGACGCTTGGTTTTAGCCGAAGCAGTCTCCTGATGACAGAGATTGCTCACTTGCACCGCACTGCGTTTGGCGCAGTGCAGGTGTCGGCGGGAAGAACAAAAGCCCGCCTCGCAAAGACATGACTGAGCAGTTACTAAAAAAGAACGCTTGAATATATAATGTCCATTGCATTATCACATAAGTAAGTCAAAATTATGTGATAATGCCTTTTTGGTGATATCCAAAAACCAATCTATCTATAAGGAACTTCATGGAATCTTTGCACGCCTACATTCCAACTGACCGGCTTCTAGCTCTTATGAGAGGCGTCGATATGCCCGACCATACTACGGGAGCCGGCTTGTTTGCGGATGTTTCCGGTTTTACCCCGTTGACCGAGGCGCTGGTGCAGACGCTCGGTCCGCAGCGTGGCGCTGAGGAGTTGCCGCGCTGGTTGAACTTGATCTACAACGCGCTCATCGCCGAAGTGGATCGTTATCGCGGCAGTGTCATCAACTTCAGCGGTGATGCGATCACCTGCTGGTTTGATGACCATGACGTGGAAAGCAGGAAATCTCAGCTAACGCCCGCGGCTTTGCGGGCCACCGCATGTGCTTTGGCGATGCAGCAAACGATGCAACAATTTGCTCAAGTTGAAGTTTCGGGCGCGGGGGTGGTTGCGCTGGCGATCAAAGTCGCGGTGGCAACGGGTACTGCGCGTCGTTTTATAGTCGGCGATCCGACAATCCAGATTGTTGATATTTTGGCCGGGAAGACGCTTTATCGCTTAGCCGCCGGTGAGCATCATGCCGAAAAGGGCGATGTATTACTGGACGAGGCCACTGTGGCTGCATTGGAAGGACACACCAATATATTGGAGTGGCGCGACGATCAGGAAAGTGGCGCGCGTTTTGCCGTGGTAAACAGGTTGAATGTCACAGTAGGTTCTGATCCCTGGCCCTCCCTGCCTCCCGATGCGCTAAGTAATGAACAGATTCGCCCCTGGCTTTTACCGCCAGTCTATGAACGCCTGAAAGATGGGATGGGCGAATTTCTGACCGAACTGCGCCCAACAGCCGCGCTCTTTCTCCGTTTTTCCGGCATCGACTACGATGATGATTTTGAGGCGCAATCGAAACTGGATACTTATGTTCGCGCGGTGCAGCATATTTTGCATCGCTACGATAATTACATGCTTCAAATGACGATTGGCGATAAGGGCAGTTATTTTTATTCTTCATTCGGCGCGCCATTGGCATTTGAAGATGATTCCATCCGCGCGGTATCGGCAGCGCGGGAACTCCGCGACCTGCGCATGGAATTTGCCACCCACGTACAAATTGGAGTCAGTCAGGGGCGCGCGCGTACTGGCGCGTATGGCAGTCTTACCCGTCGTACTTATGGCGCACTGGGGGATGAGGTTAATATAGCGGCGCGGCTCATGCAGAGCGCCGAGTCTGGTCAGGTGTTGATTAATCAAAATGTGCAAAAGGTTGCGGCGGATGCCTTTACGTGGGAGGAACTCGCGCCGCTGCAGGTCAAGGGTAAATCGCAGCCGGTGACTGTATTTCGATTGATTGGCGAGAAGGAACACCGCGCCACCAGCCTGTATGAGTCCAAATATGCATTGCCTATGGTTGGTCGTACAAACGAACTTTCTTCGGTCAGCCAGAAACTCGATATGGCGTTGCGTAATCAAGGTCAACTCATTGGTATTTCTGCTGAAGCAGGCATGGGGAAATCACGTTTGATTGCGGAGGTCATCCGGCTGGCGCGACAAGGTAACATGATCGGCTACGGCGGTGAGTGTCAATCTTACGGTACAAACACCAGTTATCTAGCCTGGCAAAGTATTTGGCGCGGATTCTTTGGCTTGGATTCAACCTGGTCATTGGATAAACAAATTCAAGAGTTAAAGCAGCAACTCACTGAGATCGATCGAGACTTACTACCGCGCTTGCCGCTTTTGGGCGTCGCGCTTAATTTGCAAATTCCCGATAACGAACTGACAAGAACTTTCGATGCCAAATTGCGCAAAGAATCGCTCGAATCACTGCTGATCGATTGCTTGCGAAAACAATCACGCGAGACACCCATGCTTTTGGTGTTGGAGGATTGCCACTGGCTTGATCCGCTTTCATATGATCTGGTGGAATCGGTCGGCAGGGCAATCGCAGATCTTCCCGTGCTGATCGTACTGTCTTATCGTCCGTCTCAGTTGGGCGAGCAGCTCACGCCGCGCTTTGACAACTTGGATTATTTTACCGAAATCCAACTCCGGGATTTGCCGGTTGAGGATATTACTCAACTGATATCTTTTAAACTCGTTCAAACCTACGGCGAGAATATTCAACTTCCCCCCGCGTTAATTGAGCAGATCGGCGCTCGCGCCGAGGGCAATCCATTCTATGTTGTCGAGTTGTTAAACTATTTGCACGACCGCGACATTGATCCGCAGCAGTCCGATGCGCTCCAACAGATCGACCTGCCCAACAGTTTGTACAGCCTGATCCTTAGCCGCGTTGACCAGCTTAGCGAGAATCAAAAAACCCTTTTGAAAGTTGCGAGCGTAATCGGGCGTCTGTTTCAGGCGGCGATGCTATTGGAGGTTTATCACCAGTTTGGCGATCAAGATCGGGTGCGTTATGAATTGGAACTGCTCAGCACGCTCGAATTGACGCAAATGGCTGTGCCAGACCCGGACCTGGCTTATTTTTTCAAACATATCCTTACACAAGAGGTTGCGTATGAAACGCTTCCTTTTGCGACGCGGGCAATGCTCCATGAGCAGATCGGTCAATATATCGAGCATACTCACATTAATAATGTCGACCAATATACTGCCTTGCTGGCATATCACTATGACCACAGCGACAATCTTCCAAAGAAGCGCGAGTACCTGTTGAAAGCCGGAGAGGCTGCTCAATCTGAATTTGCCAACGCCGTGGCAATATCCTACTACCAGCGCGTGTTGCAGCTGCTGCCTGAAGACCAGAAAGTATCCGTGATGTTGAAGTTAAGCCAGGTGCTGGAGTTGGTCGGTGAATGGCAAAAAGCGGATGAGATCAACCGGCAGGCAGAGGAATTGGCGGATCGTTTGAAAGATTCTCAAAGCCGCGCACAGGCACAGCGAGCGCTGGGCGGACTTCTGAGAAAACGCGGCGAATATGCCGAAGCAAAAGTATGGATGGAACGCGCGCATGAAAACTTTGAGCAATTTGGAGATGGGGGCGGAATTAGCCGCACGCTTGCCGATATTGGTGAGGTTCACCGCTTACAGGGAAAATATACCGAGGCGCGGGCTTATTATGATCAAAGTTTGAGTCTTGCGGCAGGCATTGTGGATGCTCGTATTCGTCAAAGCGCGCGCGCGCATGCGCTCAAGGGTGCAGGATCGGTTGCGACCTGGCAGGGTGATTATGCCGCCGCCAGCGAGTTGAATCAGGAAAGCCTGGCGATTCGCCGCGAAATAGGCGACACGCCCGGTGTTGCGACGCTGCTCAATAATCTGGGACTCCTCGCCCGCTTCCAGAATGATCTGGCATCCGCGCGCCAGATGAACGAAGAGAGTCTTGCACTGTTTCGTAAACTGGGTGATCGCTGGGCGATGGGGCAACTGCTTAACAATCAAGCTTGTGTTGCCAGTGACCAAAAAGAATATACTGAGGCACGCGCGTTGCTTGAAGAGAGTCTCTTCATCCGCAGGCAATTGGGCGACAAGGCAGGCTTGGGGCTTTCGCTCACCACGCTGGCTGATGTTGTTCTGGACGAAGGCGATTACGCCGCCGCGCGTCCATTGCTTGATGAGAGTCTGGCAATCAACCGCGAGTTGGGAGATCAGACATTAATCGCGTATTTATTCGAAGATTATGGGGGCGTGGCAGCCGCAGAGCAAAAGCCGGAACGGGCGTTGCAATTCGTCGGTTTTGCCGCTGCACTGCGCGAGACGATTGGAGCGCCGCTTCCGCCTGCGGAACAAGCGCGTGTTGATCGTATGATCGCGCCGGCGCGTCAGGCATTACAGGAATCTACCGCGATAACCGCATGGGATACCGGACGTTCCTTAACGCTCGATCAAGCCAGTACGCTGGCGCTAACATCCGCGTGATTTATCTAATTAACTCACCTTACGCAGTGTCGCTCTGAGCGAAGCGAAGAGCCTCTACGTTTATCTCAGAGACCCTTCGCTAACGCTCAGGGAATCATGCTTGGGTGCGTAAGGTCACTTAATTAAATTATGCGGGGATGATTAAACTACAACAAGTGACCGCGCCTTCGGCTTTTGCCAGCTCATCCACGGTGACTTCCTGTATCAGATATCCGCGCGCCTCAAGTTTTGCGCGTGTTTTCGGGAAAGAAGTCGGGTAGATGATCTTTCCGTTGATCGGTAAACAATTCGCGGCGAAGGGTTCTTGCGCGTCCACTTTGATCCAGTCAAAATCTTTGAAGTGCTGCGTATCCACCCAGTTGGGGTTGATCAGAACGGTTTGTTCATCCACTTTGGTGAGCGCGGTTTTTAGGTGCAGGCAGTCGTGCATTTCCACGCCGGTGACTTTGTATCCATATTGCTCAAGCGCGTTTTGTAGTTGATCGAGCGCGGCTTGATTGCTGCGCGTGGATAATCCCACATAAATATTTTTACCAAGCACGAGCACATCGCCGCCATCCACTGTGGCGGGTTCAGTTACGTGGACGAGCGGCAGGTGGGGGGCTAATGCTTTGATGATGGATTCAACTTCGGGTTTACGCGAATCTGCTCCCGGGCGGGTGATGACCGCGACCTCATCGAGGATGAAGGCAGTATCTTCGACGAAGACCGAATCGGGCAGGTCGGGTTCTTCATCCAGTTCGATGACCTGGCATCCGATCTTGGTGAGCGCGTCCACGTATTCCTGATGCTGCGCGCGCGCGATGTCGAGATCGATGGGTGTGCGCTCAATGTGTGTGACTTCGCATTCGTTGAAGCGCGGGCTGATGTGGCGCGTGATGGCGATTGTCATTTATTGTTCCTCCGCGCGATAGCGGTCGATCAGGGCTTTGGTGCGCGGGTCTTTGGGATTATTGAACAGGTCTTCCGGTTTTGAATCTTCGATCAACCCGCCGTCTGCCATCACGATCACGCGGTCTGCGACGTCTCTTGCAAATCCCATTTCGTGTGTGACGACGATCATGGTCATGCCTTCGAACGCGATCTTCTTCATCACGTTCATGACTTCGCCGATCAACTCGGGGTCGAGTGCGGAGGTGGGTTCATCAAAAAGCATGACGCGCGGTTCCATAGTCAAGGCGCGCGCGATGGCGACGCGTTGCTTTTGTCCGCCGGAGAGACGCATGGGATATTCGTCTTTTTTCCAGAGCATATCCACATGGTTCAGGTTTTTTTCCGCCAGTTCAATGGCTTGTTTGCGATCCATGCCTTTGACGATGACCGGACCTTCGATTACGTTTTCAAGCACGCTCATGTGCGGGAATAAATTGAATTCCTGAAAGACCATGCCCGTTCTTAAGCGCACGTCATGGATGAGTTTGCGGCGTTCCGCGCCTTTTGCATCCTCTGGAACTTTTACGCCGTCCACTTCAATGCTGCCGTGTGAAGGCTCTTCAAGGAAGTTGATGCAGCGCAGCAAAGTGCTTTTGCCCGAACCGCTGCGCCCGATGAGACAGACCACTTCGCGTTCCGGCACTTCAAGACTGATGTTTTTGAGGACATGCAGGCGGCCAAAATATTTATCAAGATTGGAGATTTTTACAATGGGAAGCATGTTATCGGTCTCCTTTTGCGAGGCGATTTTCGACGACGTTTTGAAAGTAGCTAAGGATAAGGGTCATGCCCCAGTAGAACATGGCAGCCATGATCAGCGCTTCAAGGGTGTGGAATTGTGCGCGCCCAACTTTTACGGAGCGCCACATCAATTCATGCGCAAAGCCTGTTACGGAGACAAGCGCCGAATCTTTTGTCATGGCGATGAATTCGTTGCCTACCGGTGGAATGGCGAAGCGCAAGGCTTGCGGGAGGATGATGCGCCGCATGGTTTGTGTAGGCGTCATGCCGAGCGCTATAGCTGCTTCGCGCTGACCTTTGCCCACGGAACTTAACCCTGCGCGGAAAATCTCAGACATATATGCCCCGTAGTTCAGACCGAGAGCGAGCACCCCGGAAAAAAGCGGCGAAAGAAGAATGCCCAATTGCGGCAAGGCAAGATAGAAAAAGAAAATTTGTAAAATCAGTGGAGTCCCGCGAATAAGCGAGACATAAAAAGTACTAAGAGCATAAATAGGGGGGAAGGTCGAAAGCCGCCCAAGTGCAGCCAGTAAAGCAAGAATCATTGCGAGCACAATGGACATGAGCGAAATTTTAATGGTTTCACCCAATCCACCGGCAATAAAAGCCAGATTGTTCGCAATGAATTCCGTGTCTATTTTAATCCCGCCAAAGGTTATTGAGCCAATCGTAAAACTCTGTCCGCTGAATGTGAAAACAAGAATGAAAAGTAAGATGAACCATGAAAGGCCAACATTGGCGCGGAATTTACGTTCCTTGCGCGCCTGCGCTTCATAGATCAATTCGGCTTGTGACTTGGGTGCATCCTGTGCTTTTGAGAACATATTCATGCCGATCTCCCATGAAAATAAAAAATAAAGGAAGCGACATTCATTATGCCGCTTCCTTTTTATATTTGCAAATTTATTTAGGAGCTGTTGTCAGATCAAGACCATCAAGCCATTTGATGGAGAGGGCGGAGAGTGAACCATCTTTGTGCATGGTGGTAAAGATCTCGTTTACCTTGGCGACTAAAGAGGCTGTATCAAGTTTGGATGCTTTGTCAAATGCGGCGGCGAGGTCTTCAGAGTACACAACGCCATCGAGTTTCCTTACGGGCAAGCCGGCGGCGAGGTTCGCATCCACAATGGTGCCGGAGGTTACGTAACCAACGAAGTCGGTGCGGCCCGCAGCAATGGCTTGCGCGCATTCCTGATCGCTCTCAAGTGGGACAACTGTCACGTCTTTGGGAACTTTGGCGTAGATGGATTCTGCCGGTAAGCCAAGAGCTTCCATGTCGTTATTCAACCATGCTTCATAAGTGGTGGAAAGTCCCGCGCATAAAGCCTGACCAGCCAGAGAGTCGAGCGTGGTGTACGTAGAATCTTTAGCTACGGCTACAACTGCCGGGGTGTAATAGTAAGGAACGCTGAAGACAAGCACTTTCTGGCGTGAGGTGGTAATGGTCATGGAACCAACGCTCATGTCCCATTTATCCGCCCAATTGCCGGCGGTGAGCAGATCCCAACCGGGGGTGGCGAAACAGGTTTCAACACCCAGTGCAGTGCCAATGGCAACGGCAACATCCACATCAAATCCTTGCATTTCAGCGGTAGTCAATGCATCAGACGGGCATTTTGTGTTTGCAAGGCGTTTGCCTTCGGTATTCAGGAAGGATTGCGGTTCATAGTTTGGGTCGGTGGAAATAAGAATGTAGCCACGATCTTTGATCGCCGCAAGCAAATCTTTGCTGCCCGTGCCGCCGCTAGCGCCACCACAAGCAGAAAGCGCGAGCGAAACCACAACCAACAGGCTTATCAGGGTCAATAGTTTTTTCATTTTCTCCTCCAAGAGAAATAAAATGTATGGCAATTAATAAATTGCCGCGGGATGATTTCATCCCGCACTGTTAAGGATAGACTATTTTTTTCATTTGTGCAAGGATTTTTAGCACATAAATCCACAATGGTACAATTACAGGATATTCTGTTTTGGAGGCAATATTATGTCTGCAATCTTTCCAAGTGAAGAATGGTTAAAGGAACTTGAAACAAAATTAAATTCAGATGCACACTACGCTGAAATTGCGAAAAATTGGGAGGGTGATATATTTATTGTGATGGAACCCAAAGGTAATTTGAAAGATCAGATCACAGTTTATCTGGATCTCTGGCACGGCACTTGCCGCAAGGTGGAATACAACCCGGCGGCCTCCACATACCCGGCCCCAACTTTTACATTGTCTTCAAACTATGATGATATTAAAGATATCGTGACCGGCAAATTAAATCCCATGACTGCCATGATGACGATGAAATTAAAAGTAAAAGGCAACATGGGATATATGATGCGCAATGTTCCCACCGTGTTGGATTTCGTCCGCTGTATGCGGGATGTGACGCAGGAAATTATGTAGCACAGACTTAAGTCTGTGCTACGAAAATTATGCAACCCATCTTAAAAATTAACCTCACCACCAATACAACCGAAGAGTTCATCATCCCGAAAGAATGGGAGCGGGACTTTCTCGGCGGAGCGTCGCTGGCGGCGCGGATTTTATACTCCACCCTCACGCGCGACCTTGACCCGCTCGCGGAGAATTCTCCGCTGCTGTTTATTAATGGCCCGCTAGGCGGTACAAGCGGACCGACTACCGGGCGCTTTGTGATTTGTGGAAAAGGTCCCGCCACGAACTTGTGGGCGGAATCGGGGATTGGCGGATTCTGGGGACCAGAACTCCGCAAGGCTGGTTATGACGGTTTGTGGATCACGGGAAAATCTTTAGGCCCGGTATATATCTGGATCGAAGACGGAAAATTCGAGATTAGAAATGCCGCGCATATTCTGGGCAAGGATGTATACGAGACGCAGGAAATTATCCGCGCGGAGGTTCAAGTCAAGGGGGCGCGAATCGCATGTATTGGTGAAGCAGGCGAGCGCGGAGTTTTGTACGCGTCGATTTGCTGTGACCACGGACGCATGGCGGGGCGCACCGGACTCGGCGCGGTGATGGGGTCGAAGAATCTTAAGGCGGTTGCTGTTCACGGAACAAAGAAAATTGAAGTTGAGAATCTGGAGCGTTATTCCGTGCTGCGTTCTGAATCAAACCGTATGCTTAAGCAGGATAACGAAGCGAAGATTATTCACGAACTCGGCACGGCGGGCGTGGCAAATTACGCGGAGTATTTGGGGGCGATGCCTGCGAAATATTATCATCAAGGTTCGTTCACTGGCGTGGATAATATCTCCGGCTCGAAGATGACTGAAAGTATTTTGGCGGGCTTCAGCGCGTGTCAGGGATGTGTGATTGCGTGCGGACGTGTTGTAAATCTTGGTGATGGAAAACGCAAGGGCCCCGAGTACGAAACGATTGTTGGCTTTGGTCCTAACTTGTTGATTGACGATCTTGTTGAAGTGGTGCGGCTCGGTGAGTTGTGTGATAAATATGGCATGGATACGATCAGCGCTTCCAATACGATCGGTCTGGCTTTTCACTTATATGAGATGGGCAAGGTCACCAAGCAGGATACCGGCGGACTTGAACTCATATGGGGAAGTGTTGCGGCTGTGCGCGAACTTATTCACATGATCGCGCGGCGCGAAGGGATTGGCGAAATGCTCGCGAATGGCGCGCGTCAATTTGGCGCGGCGTTCGGCGCGGAAGATGAAGCCGTGCAGGTCAATGGACTTGAAGTCGCGGGGCATGATCCGCGCGGCGTTTCGGGCATGGCGCTGAGTTATGCCACCAGTCCGCGCGGTGCGTGTCACAATCAATCTGATTATTTCTTTGTGGATTTTGGACACACTTATGAAAGTATCGGCATTACCTATTTTGAACGTCAGGCGCAAACTGAGAAAGCCGCAAATGTAGCGAAGCATCAGGATTGGCGCACGTTTTTTAACTCGGCAATCATGTGCATCTTTGCGAACGTTGACCCGCAAATGCAAGTGGATTTGGTCAATGCGGCTTGCGGATATGATTGGACTCTCGACGACATGATGAAATGCGGTGAGCGCGGCTGGAACATCAAACGCGCGATCAACATCCGCATGGGATTGACCGCCGCGAATGATAAACTCCCCAAGGCTTTACTTGAACCCTACAACGAAGGCGGCGCGGCGGGTTTTGTTCCCGACCTCGAAGGGATGCTCATCGCCTATTACGAAGCCCGCGGCTGGGATGCGGAAAGCGGGAAGCCGTTGAAAGAAAAATTAGTAAAATTAGGTTTGGAAGATGTAGTAAAAGATTTATGGAATTAATGAAAAGACCCCTGAGTTTTACTCAAGGGTCTTTTCATTTTATTACGCCGCTGTTGTTGCTGTGCAGGTGGGAGGCATTCATCACTTGTTAGTTACCCATTACCAAAAATTCGCGTGCAAGAGGTCTAATGCAAGGTCATGGGATATAAATTCGCCCAATACCAAGATAGTTTTCGATGTTCAAAACGATTTCAACAAGTCTTTCAGCGCACTGCTCACGGTAGGCGCTTTCTTCAAGGCGATCAACGCTCCCTATGGTAATCACGGGAAGCGAGTTTTCGTGTTTTCATCCCGGATTGTTTGTTCGAGCGAATCCCCGCCTTCCTTGTTGCGATTTCCAGTGAGGAGAAGCAATTGCTTTTTCTGCGCGAAGCGCCATACATCGCGGTCATTGCTATCAATAGGAAGCCCCACATCATCGAATGTCAACATGGGAATATCAAGCAATTTGAGCCAGCCTTCGCTGCCCATGGTTGCCCAGAGCAATATGCCCTGCTTTTTATGTGATGGTCAAGAAGAACTTTCATGGTTTCTTTTCCGCGTGATATTGTTCCCGCCATTCCTTTAACTTCGCGCGGACAGTCTCTTGTTGTTGATGAGTTTTCGCCATGATTTCACGGTTATGTTCTTCCCAATATTTGCGGTTGCGCTCGGCGGTTTGCAGGACTTCCTGATATTCCTTTTCCACGTCCTCTTTATGCAAGTGGATATAGTCGAGAATGTCCAGCATTTCCTCATCGGTCAATTCGTAAATATCGCGGATATTTTTCAGGGAGTTGTTTTTCTTGATTTCATCCATAAGGTAATACAGGGTGAGGCGCGTGCCTTTTACAGTCAACCCCCGTTCGTTGCGGATGACAGTGTGATTTTCGCGAGGCAAAGACGCATCTGTTTTTAGCAGCGCTTCCACCAAATTCTGCGAACGCAGGACAGCCAGTTCGCTTTGTAAGCGGCGTATCTCATTTTCTAGTTGGGTGACTCGTTCGTTTATCGTTTGAGGGGATGGATTTTGTTTCATACTGTACTCTCGCTTTCATTTATTAGACGTTATCGGAAATAACTCCGAAGGAGTGAAATGATTATAGAAAGAAAGCAAAATTAAATTTAACCCCGAAGGGGTGGCATGGTTTTGAGCACAAACATGTCACAA
>VFKN01000173.1 GCA_009885525.1 Anaerolineaceae bacterium
ATGAATATGTCATTGCGAGGAGGGTGCTTTTCCCGACGAAGCAATCTCCTGTTTTGTCGAGGAGATTGCTTCGCAAAGTGCGCTCGCAATGACATATTGAGAATTGCTGGGCACAAAGGTATAATTTAGATATGATCCACACTCTTCAAAATCAACCCACATCTGCACAGATTAAAGATATGCTGCAAGAATACGAAGCCACGATAAAAATCGTGGTGGATATTCGCCTACGAATTTTGGCTGGCGGCGGTGAAATGCACTCAGACTGCGAATCAGTTTTACTCGATGATGGTAGTGAACAAGACGATCTTTGGGGAGCAAACTGGTATCCCGATGAAAAAAGAATCGAATTTGAATCACTCATCAATATTCGCCCACGATTAGGGAATCGCAGCATTTTGATTCAAAGCGAAGATTTACGCCAAAAAATTGAATCTGTAACGCGTGAAATATTTGGAGGCGCATCATGATTCCTAATAAAGAAAAAATGCGTGAACGTTTTTTACGCGACTCGCTGCCACGCCGCCTCGGCGGACTTGCCGCAACGCTGGGGCGAATTTCATCATCCGCGCGCAATTCAACAAATATGACGATTGTGCAAAATCTTTTGGAAGAGGCAAAATACTTAATCGAATGGGCAGCCGCAGATGCCGAACCTGAAACCGCCGCTGAGTTAGTCTCCATGCAAATATTGATCACGCTTTGGGCAAAGACGTGGGAAGCCGCCAATCAAAATAAAACCCAGCGCACGCTGCTCTCTGTTCAGGCAAAACAATGGTCAGACCGTGCGCTGGATCTTTCAGGGTTGTTATAAACTAAAAGCCTCTCACCAATGAAACGCCAAGTGTCAGCAGAATGAACAATACTTGCAGTGCGAACAACGCCGCGAACACATACGCAATGTATGTCCATGTAGATGTGCCTTTGGATTGCGGGCGGATCTGCTCGCCTTCAGCCAATGCCCGCGCAGATTCAACTGCCTGCTGAGTGTCACTCATCCAGAAAACGCCCGCCGCGTCATCTGTGACCACGAGTTTACTTCCAGTAAACGAATGAATCCACGCCTCGATATTTTTCGGCGCGTCCACCAATAAATTGCCCGAAAACAGAATCGCGTCGGCTTTGAGTTCAGCGGGAATTCCATCTTTTATATTCACAACATTCACAGACAAATTCGGCGCGCGTTTCGTCAGCGCAGACTTAACCGCTTCGCCAAATTTTCCATCACTGTGATCGAGCACCACGAGGTTGAATTCCTTTTGCTTTGCTTCCAATTCATCGGCATGTAACTCACCATCCTTTCGCAGCGCGGAGAGATGATATAGCAGCAGCACAACGAACAGAATAAAAGTCTGCAATGAGTTGAGGATGGTATTTAGGAAATCGTACGTGTCGCCGCCCAGCGCGGCATTGATCAACGTAAAGATCAAGATGCCCGCAGAGACCATGCCACCGATCACAGCAACGAACATTACGAGATATAAATATGTTTTGCGAATCACCGAGCGCCGCGCATGATCGCCCAGCGCGCCATCTTCGAGCGCGTGAGATTGCATCGGTCGCCAGGTCAACAACCAGAGCGGAAGTCCAGCCGCGAGGAAGGATAACGCGCTGGAAAGTGAGTCGTTGAATCCGCTTACGCTGAGATAATTTTCTACAGTCCCAAGTTCGATCAAAACAGAGACCAAAGAAACGATGGCGAAGAACGAAGCGAAGAGTCCCAGAAATGCGAGGATATACAAATACAAGCGCTGCTTGCCCGCACGGCGCGGAGGATTTTCATCAAATGCAAATTGCTGATGCAGCCAATTGCCATAATATGCCCAGATTACCGCGAACGGCACGCCAATGGAAATGGGGCCGCCAATGCTTTGAACGAACTCGGCAAAAGTTTTTTGATCACCAAAGATATGCATGAGGATCATGTAGAGCAAATTTCCGCCCGTCGTCAGCACCACGATCACGCCGCCGAGCGAGAGCAGATAGAGAATACCGAGGCGAAGTAAAGATTCCTGCTCTGCAGAATCAGACAGCGCATCTTGAATGATTCGCCAGGAGTAGAACCAGATTGGCGCGCCGATCACCAATAACGCAATCGCATTGACCGCGGTCTCGCGTCCGATTGCGCCAAGTATATCTGCGGTGGAAAAAGTGAAAGCGTAACTCAACGCCTGCTGCGCGCCGAAGATGATCATCATCAAACCATACAACATCCAGACGAAGCGATATAGGCGGCGGATTTCTGCGAAGTTTTCTTTTTCAGGAAGTGTGCGCCATTCGTTTTGCAGGACGTTCCAAAAGTATGCGGCGATGAGCAGATTAATAACGATGGCAATGAGATTATCAACCCACGTTTGCGTACCGCCGAGGATGGCGCGAGAAACGTACAGACTCGCCGCTGAAAGAAATGTGCGGTTGATCAGCGCGAGCAGATTTTGTACAACGGGAATCAGCGTGCCCAGTAAAATGCCGTAGAGAAAAACTGCGCGCAGGCTGGCGGATTTTTCCTCATCATCTTTCGCGGAAATGCGCTGCGCCCACAACCAGTGGAAGAGAAAGATCGGCACGCCGACGAGAATCAGCGACAGGGCTTGCGCGAGCGCGGATGCGCTGTCTACGATCACATTGCCAAGCATGGAACGCAGCAGGCTGATGATGCCCCAGAGCACAACCTCCATGCTGATGAAGGCGATGGCGTAAAAGTAAAGTCTTCGAATGGTTTTCATAATCGTATCCTCTGTAATAGCCAAGAAAATCTTTAACTCACCTTACGCAATGTCATGCTGAGCAGAGCGAAGCATCTCTACGGTTATCTCCGAGACCCTTCGCTGCCGCTCAGGGCGACACAATCAAAAGGTATTAAAGTGCGTAAGGTGAGTCTACACGAAGGTACGAAAGGATTTTCCTTTGTGACCTTTGTGTCCTTCGTGTTTAATTTTTTGCGCTTAAGGTTGTTTCTGATACCAGTCATAAGACCAGAAGTTATACGGCATGGAACTCAACTTCCACGCGCCGTTTTGCTTGACCAGTGATGCGCGTTCCTGGTTCGCGTTGCGGCTGGAAAATGGGTCGCTGTTGGAATAATAAACTGCAAGCGTGACAGTGGCCTCATCCTTATTTATATCCGCCGCGCCAACCTCCACGCCGATATTCGCCGGGTTGACATTGCCATTAAAGAAAGACTGGCGGAACTGTTCATACGTAGGCTTGTGCTCGAGGTCAGCGAGATAACCGTAGGCTTTTTGATAATCCTTATTCAAGACAGCCAGCACGTAATTATGTGCCACACCTTCAGGGTTGGCGTCCGCAATATATTCGCGTGTACCATCCTGGCGCATGAAGAAAAGTCCCAATGCGAGCAAAACCAGCGCGCCAATGCCGATTAATATGCCTGTTAGAAATTTATCCTGTTTCATAAAAACACCTCCGCGTTAACTTTATTGTATGAAGTTAACAGGTTAAAAGCAAGTAACACAGCCAAAAAATTATGACGCGAGGTGCTTGACGAACATCCATCAATGTGATTTTTGGTGGATGTTTTTTATTTTTAATCACGGTATACTTAATCCATCACGTCGTATAGGAGAAATAAAATGACCGCTGTTGCACCCCGCTGGGATCTGACCAACGTCTATCCCGCCCTTAATTCAAAACAATTCAAGAATGCCATTAAGCAATACAAATCCCTGCTGGATGAGATGGAAGTCTTCTTCAAAAAAGCCAGCAAAGCGGATGCCAAAACCGATCCGAAGAAACTCGGCAAACTGCTGGGCGAATCGGTGGAGCGCTTCAACGCGATCTTCGAACTCTCCGGCACACTTGGCGCATTTATTTATTCTTTCGTCACCACAGACTCGCGCAATAAAGACGCCATGCGCACGCTTTCGGAATTTGAGCAAATGTCCGTGCAAGCCAGTATATTGAATACAAAGTTTCAGGCATGGGCTGGAAAACTTGGAAAATCCGCTGTGAAGAAAGCCGCCAAGACCAACGCCTCAGCCAAAGCGCATGAGTTTATTCTCAACGAAGCGGTGGAACAATCCCAATATATGATGAGCGAAGCGGAGGAAATCCTCGCCGCTGAATTAACCCTAAGCGGCGGGAACGCCTTCGGCAAGCTTCAAGGAACGCTCACTTCGCAAATGTCCGTCGACTTCGAGTTGGACGGCAAAATCCAAAAGATGCCCATGCCCGCATTGATCAACCTGCGCTCGCATCCCGATGAAGCAACACGTCACCGCGGCTACGATGCCGAGAATATCGCATGGGAAGGCGTGAAAGAAGTTTTGGCAGCGTGCTTGAACGGAGTGAAAGGTGAAAACCTGACGCTCAACAAAAAACGCGGGCGCGAAGATGCGATCCACGACTCGATCGACAACTCGCGCATGGATCGCGCTACGCTCAACGCCATGCTCGGCGCGATGAAAGATTCCTTCCCGATGTTTCAAAAATATTTCAAGCATAAAGCGAAACTGCTCGGCAAGGAAAAACTGGCGTGGTGGGATATTTCCGCGCCGATGGGCAAGACCGATAAAGTTTATTCATACGAAGAAGCACGCGATTTCATCGTAGAGAATTTCAACAAGTTCTCACCCGAACTCGGCGCATTTGCCAAGCGCGCATTCGACAGCAACTGGATCGATGCGGAACAACGCGAAGGAAAACGCGGCGGCGCATTCTGCATGGGTATTCCCGGCGTGAAGGAAAGCCGCGTCCTCAGCAATTTTGACGGTTCGTTCGATCAGGTCAGCACGCTGGCGCATGAGTTGGGCCACGCTTTCCACAATGAATGTGCGTATCAAGCCAACAAGACTGAGTTGCAGCAATCCACGCCGATGACGTTGGCTGAGACCGCTTCGATTATGTGCGAGACGATCATTACTGAAGCCGTGCTCGCGCAAGTCACTGATCCGCAGGAAGAGTTGGCGATCATCGAAGCGCAGATGAATAACGCAACGGGCGTTATCGTGGATATTTATTCGCGTTATCTCTTCGAGACGGAAGTCTTCGAACGCCGCGCAGAATCTGAACTCTCTGCGGATGATTTGAATGATATTATGGAACGCGCGCAAAAAGCCACTTACGGCGACGGACTTGATGAGAAATATTTACAAAAATTTATGTGGACCTGGAAGCCGCATTACTATTCCAGCGGACGCGCATTTTATAATTATCCGTATGCGTTCGGTTTGCTTTTCGCAACAGGCTTGTACGCCATCTACCAAAAACGCGGCGCGGATTTCGTACCCGATTACAAGAACCTGCTCGCCTCCACAGGTGAAGAGCGCGCTGCGGAACTCGCCGACAGGTTTGGAATCAACATCCGCACGAAGAAATTCTGGGCGGATAGTATTGCGATCATCGGTAAGCGCATAGAACGTTATTGCGAGTTGTAATCTAAATCAAACCGCGGAAGTCTATAGACTTCCGCGGTCTTCAAAAACGAACCGTGATAAAGAAATGAAAATATTATCAATTGATCACATTCAACTTGCCATGCCTGCCGGCGAAGAAGATAAAGCCCGCGCGTTTTTTATCCACTTGCTTGGATTCCACGAAATTCAAAAACCAGCCGAACTCGCGAAACGCGGCGGCGCGTGGTTTGGATCTGGCAGCGTGCAGTTGCATCTCGGCGTCGAAGCGGATTTTCGTCCCGCGCGAAAAGCGCATCCCGCTTTTCTTGTGGATGATCTGGATGGCATAATCTCAAAAGTGCAATCCGTGGGATTAGAAACAGATACATCGCAGCCAGCGTTGGATGGATACAAACGCGCCCATGTTTTTGACCCGTTCGGCAACCGAATCGAATTGATGCAACGAGTGGAGTAATTGAAATGAGCGCACCGCATGTTACACACTGGAACGCGGCAAATCCGCCGACAGAATCCCTGCTGATGGAGATCATGAAACAGCAGGGATTAAATCCTGTTTTATGGTCGAACGGGCCGCATGACACATACTCTCTGCGCAAACATAAGTATCTTAGAATCATTTACGTTGTGCGTGGAAGCATTGCTTTCATCATGCCAACTTTGAAACTAAGATTTGATCTCAAACCCGGGGATCGTTTGGAGTTACCCATAGGCATCGTTCATAGAGTCGAGATTGGCTTGGAAGGGGTGACGTGCGCGGAAGGGCATATAGAATAAAAAAACGTCCCGAAGATTTCGGGACGTTTGCTTTTACGAAAACGCCTGTATCCCCGTTTGCGCCCTGCCCAAGATCAACGCGTGGATATCATGCGTGCCTTCATAAGTATTGACCGCTTCCAAATTCATCACATGCCGGATGACGTGATATTCATCCGAGATGCCGTTGCCGCCGTGCATGTCACGCGACATGCGCGCGATGTCAAGCGACTTGCCACATGAATTACGTTTGATCAACGAGATCATCTCCGGCGTGGATTTATCCTCATCCATCAAACGTCCCACGCGGAGCGCACCCTGCAAACCGAGCGTGATCTCCGTCATCATGTTCGCGAGTTTCAATTGGATGATCTGATTCGCCGCGAGCGGTCGCCCAAACTGCGGACGATCCAAAGTGTATTGACGCGCCGCATGCCAGCAAAATTCCGCTGCGCCTAATGCGCCCCACGCGATTCCATAACGCGCTTTGTTCAAACATCCAAACGGACCTTTCAAGCCGCTGACATTGGGAAGTAAATTTTCATCGGGGACAAAGACTTCTTCCATCACGATCTCGCCTGTTGCGCTGGCGCGCAGGCTGAATTTGCCTTCGATCTTCGGCGCGGACAAACCCTTCATGCCTTTATCGAGAATGAAGCCGCGAATCTCGCCCTCGCTGCTCCTGCCGCCGTCCTCGGCGGCGGGGACGCCGCCTTCAGCAGTGTAGGTTTTTGCCCAGACCACGAATACATCTGCGATGGGGGAATTGGTGATCCACATTTTGTTGCCGTGGACGATGTAGCCGCCGTCCACTTTTTTGGCGCGTGTCTCCATGCTGCCCGGGTCGCTGCCGTGATTAGGTTCGGTCAGACCAAAGCAGCCGATCCATTCTCCGCTGGCGAGTTTGGGCAGATACTTTTTCTTTTGTTCTTCAGAACCATACGCGTTGATCGGATGCATGACAAGCGAACTTTGCACACTCATAGCGCTGCGATAACCGCTATCCACGCGTTCCACTTCGCGGGCGATGAGTCCATACGCCACGTAGTTTAAATCCGCGCCACCGTATTCTTCGGGGATCGTGGAGCCTAGCAATCCCATGCTGCCCATTTCGTTCATGATTGCGCGGTCGAATTTCTCGTGCCGATTCGCTTCGAGGATGCGCGGCATTAATTTATCCTGACAATATTTTCGCGCCGTATCACGGATCATGCGTTCTTCATCCGTGAGTTGGTCGTTCAACAGAAAGGGATCTTCCCATTTGAAATTTTGTTTTGACATGGATACCTCGGGGATAGAGAGTAGAGAATGAAAAATAGAGAATAGTATGGATGATTGTATCAAAATGTACGCGGGTTGGATTCTGTTCAAGAAACGGAATCAAGTTAACCAAATAAAAAGAGGATTCGCTTTACGGCAAATCCTCTTTTTCTAATCTCTATTCTCTAATCTCTACAATTACGCATTACCAGTCAGCCAGCCACGCATACTCATGGCTTGCACAACACGGTCAATGGCAACCATGTAGGCCGCATCGCGCATGTAAACCTTTTCCTTCTCGCTGCGTTCGAGAACGCTGTTGAAGGCGGAGGTCATTTTGATATCGAGACGGCGCAGCACTGCGTCCTTCTCCCAATAATAGTTGGCATCGTTCTGCACTTGTTCAAAATAGGAGGTGGTCACGCCGCCGGCGTTGCACAAAAAGTCGGGGATGTTGAATATGCTATTCTTCTTGAAGTGCTCATCCGCTTCAGGCGTGCAGGGGCCGTTCGCGCCTTCGGCTACGATCTTGATGTTCTTGGACATTCTCGCAACTGAATCAGCATTGACCTGGCCTTCCATCGCGGCAGGGATCAACACATTGGCTTCCTTGGTAATCCAGGCATCACCGTCTTCAACGATGTAACCTGAATCCTGAGCCTTCGCCTTATCGATCGTGCCGTACTCATCCACGATGGTGAGCAGGAAGCGCGGATCAATGCCGCCTTTCTTGCTATAGGTATACGCCTTTTTGTCGTGGCGATCCCAGCAAGAAACGCAGGCAACCGTGCCGCCAAGCATTTCAACAAAGCCGGCAGCCGCATATTGCGAAACATTACCAAAGCCTTGAATTGCCGCAACGGAATCCTTGCCCTCGATCTTGAGGTGCTTCATCGCTTCGCGGACGGTGTAGATCACGCCGTAGCCGGTCGCTTCGGTGCGGCCAAGTGAACCGCCGCCTCCGACAGGTTTGCCGGTGAATACACCGGGCGTATATTGACCGACAAGATGTGAATATTCATCCATCATCCAGCCCATCATTTGGGGGGTGGTGCCAATATCGGGAGCGGGCACATCATTACGTGGGCCGATATTCTTCCACATGGCGCGTACCCAGCCGCGGCACATGGCTTCCTTTTCATTCACGGTCAGCGTGGATGGATCGACAATAATGCCGCCCTTGCCGCCGCCGAGCGGAATATCCGCAACGGCGCATTTCCATGTCATCCATGTGGCGAGCGCACGCACGGTATCCATCGTTTCATTAGCGGCGAAACGGATGCCGCCTTTGTTGGGGCCGCGTGCATCGTTGTGCTGCACGCGAAAGCCCTGAAAGACCTTGAGCGAACCATCGTCCAAACGTACCGGAATGCGGAAAGAAAACTCACGCATAGGCCAGCGCAAAACTTCGGCAACACCAGCATCCAACTTCAACTGCTTGGCTACACCATCGAATTGTTTCTGCGCCATTTCAAAAGCATTAATTTGACCTGACATATTTTTCTCCTAAAGAATTTTTAAGAAAATATAAGCGGGCATCCCGGACGGGATGCCCGCTCTAAACACAAATTATGTCGACACGGTGACTCATATTATTAATCCATTAAATCACAAATAGACCTAAACTTTACACGATAATCAGAGTAACGTCAATATGACAAAAAGCATCACATTTTTGAAGGAAAATGACGTCTTTTGATTACTTAACCCTCAAGGTGTCAGACAAGATACGCCTATTTAAATTTCGGTATTCTCTTCCCCAGAAAAGCCGCAACGCCCTCTTTATGTTCTTCAGATTTCCCCGCCTGCTCTTGAAGGATTCCCTCGAAGTTGAGGACTTCCTCCAGGTTAGGAATCACCGCCCGATTAAATGCCTGCTTCCCAAGCGCAAACGCGACCTGCGGACCCGCGGATAGATTCTCCGCCGCGCGTTTGACCAGCGCCTCGAAGTTAAATCCGCCCACCTGATTCACCATGCCCCATTGATAACCCAGCGCCGCGGAGATCGGCTTGTTCGAATAAAAATATTCCTGCGCGCGTCCCAATCCAATATGAGTTGGCAACAGCAGCGAGACTCCCGAATCAGGTGCGAGCGCAATGCCGCTGAACCCGACCACAAAATATGCGCGTGAATGTGCAATGCGAATATCACAAGCCAACGCCACGCCAAACGCTGCGCCCGCACAGGGACCATTCACAGCCGCAACGACAGGCTTGCCCATCTTCCGAATCTGCAAGATCAGCGGATTGTAGGTCTTCTCCAAATGCTCGCGGTAGGAAATATCCGCGCCTTGTTTCATCTCGGTGATATCCTGTCCGGCGCTGAAAACTTTTCCCGCGCCGGTAATCACCACGCAGCGTACCTGCGGATCTTTATCCGCATTTTCAAGCGCGGCACGCAATTCATTGTTCATTTCAAAATTAAATGAATTCGCGCGCGCCGGACGATTAAGCGTCAAAGTGAGAACATTGGAATTCAGTGAAGAAAGTAATGTGGCCATGTTAATAAAAAAAGTGACAGTCACCTCGCGCAGCGCCCTGCGGGTAAAAGTGACTGTCACTTAATTCTCCTTATTTATCCGGGGAAATCGTCCTGTTGATCATCTTCATCACCGGCATCCATTTCATATTCCACGCCGTCGCCGTCGAGATAAACCCAGAGCAGTAAAATATTTCCATCGGGAGAATCTATGTTGCGTGCGGCAAAAATGGGGGCGGTCTCCTCAAGACCTGTTTCGTTGCGATAATGCAACTGAATAGTGGATTGGTTATGCCATGCGGTGTAACAGCGCTGCACAAGCGCGGGGCCGTTAAATGTCCGCAGGCGTGTCAAAGCAGGCACAGAGAGATTGGGGCTTTCGTTCAAGCCCATTGCCCAGCCGTCGTTGACGTGCTCAAAAACGGGCGGAGGACCTTCAATAATTGTGATTTTATCTTCCATAGTGGTTACCTGTGCAAAAATATACCACAACTACCTTGTTAAATAGTTTCAGAATCTTATTAGAATTTTGGAGCCAAAAATCTCCTGATTTTCGCGGACGGGCTTTCAAACAAACGTCGGGAGACGTTTGACTCCGTATGTAAAAATTCTGGAGTCGAAAATCTCCCAATTTTCGCGGACGGTTATATATGCCGTAAGATATCCTGCACCAGCGCAGGTCCGCGATAGATCATGCCGGTATAAATTTGAATCAGAGTCGCGCCCATGTCCAGGCGTTTTTTTGCGTCATCGGGATGCATGATTCCGCCCGCGCTGATAATCGGCAGCGCGCCATGGACTCGCTCCACGGTTTGACGCAGCACCGCTTCGCTCCTCCTACGCAGCGGACTGCCGCTTAAGCCGCCAGTCTCGCCCCTCAAATCTGACTTCAACCCATCCCGCGATAGCGTCGTATTTGTAACAATGATGCCATCCATCTTCGCGCGCAGAATCACTTCGATGGCGTCATCCAATTCTGCGGGATTTAAATCCGGCGCGAGTTTAACAACGATCGGTAATTTCTTTTCGTATTGAATTTCGCTCAGCGTGCGCTGGTCGTGAATATGTTTCAGTAAATTTTCAAGCGCATCGCGCTCCTGCAATTGACGCAGACCGGTTGTGTTGGGCGAGCTGATATTGATCGTTAAATAATCCGCGTAGCGCGCAAAAACATCCACAAGCGAAACATAATCCAGCGCGGCTTGCTCATTGGGCGTGTCTTTATTTTTGCCGAGGTTGACACCAAGAATTGTGTCGCCGATATGGATGGTTGTAATCTTTGCCTTTTTATTACCTGGTTCAATGCCATAAATGCGTTCAAACAAACCGGCGCGTAAAGACGGGTTCAAATTGTGCTGCACAAATTCCGAGCCTTTGCTTGGAAAGCCCATGCGATTGATGACGGCTTCGTCTTCGATCAATCGAAACACGCGCGGAGCTGGATTCCCAGGCTGCGGCCTCGGCGTGACCGTTCCAATTTCCACGTGACCAAATCCGAGCGCAGACAGTCCGCGGATGGCTATGCCGTCTTTATCATACCCGGCAGCGAGTCCAACGGGATTTTTGAACTTCAATCCAAATGCTTCAACAGGTTTTGAGGGCGCTTTATAGATTTGAGAAAGCAACCAATTCGCTGGTTTTATATTCCCGGACAATCTCAATGCATCCAAAGTGAGTGCATGTGCGCGTTCAGGATCGAGTCGAAAAAGATAAGCGCGAAGGGTGTTATACATTGATCTTCTTTCTATAACCACGCGTGATCCGTTCAGTGATAAAACCAAATTTACTATACATACTAAAAGCCGCAGTGCTATTTGCGTTCATGGTCAGGTTGACGTTTTTTGTGGAAGGAGCAGCGAACATCCAATCCAGCGCTACGGTGAGCAGGTCTGCGCCGATGCCGCGCCTGCGAAAAGATTCGTCCACGGCAAGAAAATCCACGTAACCGGATTCTTCTTCGATCTTGCCAAAGAGGTATCCGGTCAATTGATCGTCTTCAAGCGCGATCAACAAGCGGTGATGGTCATCGCGTTTTTCAATGACTTGTTTTGCGGTGTGATAGGTATTTGGAAAAACCTTATCATGCAGCTGTTGGAACTGCTCAAAAAATAAGTCTTGAAAATCGATAACTTTTGTTTTACCCTTCGCCGCCCTTTGTTGATCATTCCGCAAAAGATATAAAATCGCAGATTCAGAACGGGACGTAAAACCATGTCGTTCAGCAAACTGACAAAGATTGATATTTTTCACATCGCAGAACATCTCATGTTCATAATCGCCGGCGGGGATGGCGGGTTGGACTGCAGCGTAGAGTTGATCGGCAACAGCCTGCCAATCTGCATGGTCAATGAAAGGACCCAACAACCACACGCGCCGGATCTCAGGGTCTGCATCCACGCCAAAGGCACCGGCCAGTTTTCCATCTTCATATGCGAGCTGAAAACCCTCGGCAGGCGGGATGCTAGACTCGTCAAATGCCTCGCGGACATTTATTTCGCCTACACCAAAATAACCAATATGATGCGCCGCATCCGCATTGAGCCGCACGCTGAATTGAAATAACTCATCGAAGTGTTCCGTTCCGCAGGGGATGATGTTCAACGTCATTTATTTAGTATCCTTCAAAAACTTGCGTGTCTCTTCGATCTTATCCTTCCCGACTTTGCCTGTCGCTTCCCAATGATCGAGCAGCTGCGTGATGGTCAACACCGCATACATGGCATAGCCGGCTTGTTCGAGTGACTGCTTCGCGCCGGATTGGCGGTCGACAAGCACAACCACATCTTTTACTTTTAACCCGACTGCGGTCAATTTTTCGATGGCTTCGAATTTACTTCCGCCGGTGGTGGCGAGATCATCAATGACAAGGGCGGTCTCACCGGCGTGGAAGTCGCCTTCGATCTCAGCTTTTGTGCCATAAGTTTTCACTTCCTTGCGCGGATAAATCATGGGGTAATTTCCCTGCAAAGAGACAGCCGTTGCGATTGGAATGGCAGCATAAGGCAAGCCAGCCAGCCGGTCAAATTTCAAGTCTTTTAGTAATGGCAAATATGCCGCGCCGATCTGCTCTAATAATTTTGGATACGAAATGATGCGGCGCAGGTCAATGTAAATTGGGGATTTGAGTCCCGACTTGAGCGTAAATTCACCGAACTTGATGCAGCCCGCAGAGAGAAGTTCGTCAGCGAGGGATGAGAGGTTATCGTTTAATGTTGACATGGAATCAACTCCTTTTTTTTCAAACGATTATAACTTCAATATAAAACACATTCAGTCAATAAGGTTGTAATTAAAAATGATCAATGCGCGTCTAGTTGCCATGTCTAAAAATAATCACACGAACATGTATGTCGCTGAAATTTGGCGTTACCCTGTTAAGTCACTGGCAGGCGAACAAATTGATATTGCAGAAATCGGCGTGGATGGAATCAAAGGCGATCGCCGCGTACTGGTCTACGATGAGAAAAAACATCATTTGGTCACTTCGCGGACAAAGCCAAAATTACTTGGATTAAAAGCCACGCTTAACAGCGACGGCGTGCCGCTGATCAATGGACTCCCCTGGGATGATCCCGAATCGGAACGCGCGATTATTTCCGCTGCCGGAGATTCCGCGCGCCTGATCGAATGGGACGGGCTGGAGCGCTTTGACATTCTTCCGCTACTGGTTGCCACCGACGGCGCAATTAAAGAATTTGGTTATGATCGCCGCCGTCTGCGCCCCAACATCATCATCGGCGGCGTGGAGGGTCTTGCGGAACGGGAATGGCCCGGCCGCCAGATGCGCATCGGCAAAGTCGTGATCGAGTTCGCGCAATTGCGTGGCCGCTGCGTGATGACAACTTACGATCCTGATACACAAAAACAGGATCCTGCTGTGCTGCGTCATATTGTCAAAAAATTTGACGGGACACTTGCGCTTGATACAGCGGTGTTGAAGGAAGGCCGCATTTCCGTGGGCGATGCGGTTGAGTTCATTGAATAGAAAAAAAAACTTCCGAGTTCATCATCCCGGAAGTTTTATTTTTAAAGTTCGCGTTTTATATTCACAATTTGATCGCGGATTTCCGCGGCGGCTTTGCCCGAATCTGCGGCGCGGGAAAGCGCGCGTGAGATGGGAATTAAGATTCCTTTGCCGTCTGCACGCAAACCAGATTTGAGCGTGAGTTCCAACTCTCCGCCTTGCGCGCCCACGCCAGGGGATAAGAACCACAAATCGGGCACAGTCGCGCGGATCAATTCCATAATTTGCGGATGTGTAGCGCCGACGACAATGCCGAGGTTGTTATTTGTATTCCACTGCTGCGCGAGTTTCGCCACGTAAATATATAAAGGCATGGGCTGGTGCGAATCAGTTGGCAGGGTGAGTAAATTTTGCAAATCCATCGAACCTGCGTTGGATGTTTTGCAGAGCAGGAAAGCGCCCTTTTCGGGATACTTCATAAATGGCTCAATAGAATCCAACCCGAGGTAGGGATTCAGCGTGATGCAATCCGCGCCGAGAGTTTCATACGCAGAGATGGCGTACGCTTCCGCGGTGGAGGCGATATCTCCGCGCTTGGCATCCAATATGACGGGAATCTTCGACCCGAGCCGCGCGGATTCTTCGTGGATGGTATCGATCACTTGCTTGAGCGCAGTCCAGCCTTCCGCGCCGAAGACTTCGAAGAAGGCGGCGTTGGGTTTGAATGCCGCGGCGTAGGGAGCCGTGCGCTTGACAAGATTCAAACAGAAGTCGCGGGCTGCCGCGGCGGTCGGCTCGGCGAGGTCGGGAATATGCGGGTCAAGTCCCACACACAGGAGGGAGGATGAATCGTCCACTCGTTTTTCGAGAAAGGTGAAAAAAGTTTCCATGGGGTGAGTATAAACGGAAACAGGTACACTCGTAAACACTGTTGGTCTACTTGTGTACCTGTCTACTTATTTACCTGATCCTTATCTATTCAACAAATGATTTCCACTTGCTTCCATCGTCAGGGATGATGCGATCTCCCTGCCAGCCGGTCGCATCCCAGAACATGCTGCTCCAGATGCCGGTGCCGTAACCGCGGCATTCGGCGAAGAGGAAGTCCACGGGCAAAGTATCGGGCAGCGAGCAGACCGGGGATGTAAAGTTATTTCCGGGCATGGAGGGGGTGACTCCCTCGCGGGTATTGATCAAGTTCGGCGTGGG
>VFKN01000156.1 GCA_009885525.1 Anaerolineaceae bacterium
TCTTTAAACACGAAGGACACAAAGTACACGAAGGTTTTAATTAATGAAAAGGCTTTTCCTTTGTATCCCTTTGTGCCTTTGTGTTTAATTGGTTTTTGCAGTGGACTCTAATGTGCAACTCCTATTTTCCCTTCTATTGGACGCAGATGGACGCTGAAAAACGCAGATTTTTTTCTTTCAATCAGCGAAATCAGCGTTCTTCAGCGTCCAGAAAACAGGTTTTCGAAAAGAGTCGCACTTTTTTATTCTCCTATGATCTTTACCAGCACACGTTTTCTTCTTTTGCCATCAAACTCGCCGTAAAAGATTTGCTCCCAGGTGCCGAAATCCAATTCACCGTTAGTAATGGCGACTACTACCTCGCGCCCCATCACCTGACGTTTCATGTGCGCGTCGGCGTTGTCTTCGCCGGTGTCGTTGTGACGGTATCCGCTGACAGGCTCGTGCGGGGCGAGTTTTTCCAGCCATTTATCGTAATCGTGATGCAAACCGTTTTCATCGTCGTTGATGAAAACGGAAGCAGTGATGTGCATGGCATTCACCAAACACAGACCTTCTTTAACGCCGCTTTCACGCAGGGCATCTTCCACTTGATGGGTGATATTCACAAATCCGCGGCGGGCCGGGATGTTGAACCATAGTTCTTTGCGAAACGACTTCACTTATCCTTCTTCCTTTTCCACCACAACTGTTGCTTCGGTTAACAATGCGGCGACTGCTCCTATTGCGGCGAGCTGCGGGGCAAGCAATAATCCTACAATACCAAAGGTCATCGGGACTTCCATTACAGTTTTCCCTTCTTTATCCTTGATGATGATCTTGCGGATGTTTCCCTCGTGGAGCAATTCTTTGATCTTGCCGATCAATTTCTCGCCTTCCACTTTGAATTCTTCGGTGCGGAATTTTTCTTCAGACATTTTTATCTCCTTTTTAGAAAGGCTCGTCAAACCATTCATCGTCCAGCGGAGGCCATTCATCGCTCTGGTCGGCGCGGTCTTTCCAGTTTTCTTTTCCGCTCCATGATTCGATCTGAAGGGCATAGACCGAGGTGGCGCGTAATTCTTTTTCCGTGATCTCGCGGAATTCTTTTCCCGCTGTCATGGTCGGGAAGTATTTTTTGATCAGGTTATATAAAGCGTAGCGTGTTTCTTCGGGATCGGTGAGGATGTGTACAATACCAAACACAACCACACTGCGGTATTGCAGTGAAAATTCCAATGCAACATTGGAAGGCAGCAGCTTTCCAATTTCACTTGCTTCGAGGCAGACTTTGGGGTTATGCTCGATATTTGCGCGGATGCGTCCCGCAATATTGGAATGGAAAATGATCTGGCGATTCTTTTCATCAAACCAAAACATGCTTGGCGTGATGAAGGATTGATCATCCCACGAAGTCGCGAAGTGACCTATCTTCGCTTCTTGAAGGAACGCGCGAATCCAGTCATCCTCCCGTTTGTATTCGGGGAGTCTTTGAAATTCAGTGGGGGATTGGTTTTCGTAATTACGAGCCATATGTTTTATCCGATCTATATTTTTTTGTTCATTGATTATCAACCAGCAGGTTTTTATACCATGCCCATTGTGCGATATAGCCGACGCAGAAACTGATCACAACTAAAGCCCAACTGAAGAGGTTGATATCCCCAACAAAGTTCAGCAGGAAATAGATGAAGGCCGCTGTAGTTAGCGCGCCCAGGAGCGATACTTCAATTGCCATCAGGTTTGCGATGCTGTAGGGTTTATCCGTAGGCGGAATAGCTGCGAGCCGCCATTTAAACGCGGATGCGATGTTGGGATTGTCTTCGATATAAAAATCTTTGATCTGGTTCATCGCTTGCACCGATTCGTGCCAAGCGGCGCGCAGACGGGCGAGCTGCGCAATGGTCAACGCGCCGAGAATGGTGAGCACAAGGAATAAGATGGAAAACGCAAGCGAAACGCTTTTGATCTGTGTTGCTGCAAATTGCGTGCCGAGAATCGCGGCGACCAGCGAACCGGTCGAAACAAAATAGAATGACGTCACGCGGGAGCGGTCTTCATTGGCTTGAAATGCCGTATTCGCAATGTAATTGAATTCGGCTTGCAGCATTTCATTGTGATCCAGTTTTGTTTTATCAGCCATAAGATTCTCCTGCGCAGGATTATATTACACGTTAAACGCCCATTCGCCTTTGCGCATGATCGCTTCGTGTGTGCCATCTGCGGTGACGCCGTCAATATCCATTTCAGCAGAGCCGATCATAAAATCCACGTGGATGAGGCTTTGATTTGCGCCATGCGACAGCAACTCTTCTTTTGACATTTCGGTGCCGCCTACAACTGAATCACGGTAGGCATTTCCCAGTGCAATATGACAGGCTGCGTTTTCATCGAACAATGTATTATAGAAGAGATGCCCGCGCTGGCTGATGGGGGAACTATTCGGGACAAGCGCCGCTTCGCCGAGCCGCCCCGCGTTTTCATCCGTCTCGATCAGTTTTTGCAGAATCTCTTCGCCTTTGCGAGCGGTCACTTTGACCACGCGCCCATTTTCAAAGGTCAGGCTGAAATCTTCCACCAGGTTGCCTTGCAAGTTAAGCGGACGGCTGGCAGTCACTACGCCATCGGCTTTATCTTTGTGCGGCAGCGTAAAGACTTCTTCGGTGGGCAGGTTGACCGTGCCGGTGATGCCGTTCTTGAAGGTTGACTCCGCGGCCATCCACTGGTGTTTTTCGGGCAAGCCGAGCGTCAGGTCTGTGCCGGGTGCGGTGTAATGCAGCGCCGTGTATTTTTTAGCATTCAGATATTTTTTATATTTGAGCAGGATCGTTATGTGATTTTTCCACGCTTCCACGGGATTGGGCGTATCAATGCGGCAGGAGTTGAAGATGGCTTCCCACAATTTTGATTGCGCTTCCGCTTCTGGCGCGTCTGGGAATATTTTCTTCGCCCACGCAGGTGACGCGGTGGATACCACGCACCAGTTATATTGGTTTTCGTATTTTCTCACCGCCTCGAATTTTTCGGCGCGCGCTTTCATACTTTTGCCGATCAACTCAGGATTGATGCCGTTGAGCAAATCCGGGTCTTGCGATGCGATGGAGAGCAAGGCATCTCCGCGGCTGAGATATTCTTCATAACGCGCAATTGACCAGTTGGGGATTTCTGTCAGCGATTCGGGCTCTGCGGTTTCAAAGCGGATGCGCGTCAGTCTTTCATCCGTCCACAAGATATCTACATAAACTGCTCCGGCTTTGTAGGCGCTTTCCGCCACTTTGCGCACAAACGGCGCGTCTTCGATAATCGCCTGTATCATCAGTCGCTGTCCTTTTCGCAAATTCAACCCGACTTCAATTGCCACATCTGCGTATTTTGCCAACATTGCATCGAACTCTTGTTCGTTCATGGTTACTCCTTGAGAGAATAAAAATTACACCCTTCAAGAAAATAAATCTTGAAGGATGTGAAGCATTACTTTATCTTAAATGCCCATTCGCCTTTGCGCATGACTGACTCGCGTGTGCCGTCTTTCTTGACGCCGTCAATATCCATCTTTGGCGAGCCGATCATAAAGTCGACATGGTTGAGGCTGGTGTTGCCGCCTTGCGCCATGAACTCTTCATCATTCAATTCTTCTCCGCCGACCATCGTGAAGCGGTAGGCGCGTCCGATCGCGATGTGACAGGATGCGTTTTCATCGAACAACGTATTATAGAAGAGATGTCCGCGCTGCGCGATCGGGGAACTGGCAGGTACGAGTGCCACTTCGCCGAGGCGGTGCGAGCCTTCATCGGTATCGACCAGTTTTTGCAGCGCGGCTTCGCCTTTCTTCGCGGAAACTTTTGTGATGCGTCCGTTTTCGAATGTCACTTGAAAATCTTCGATCAATGTGCCGCCGTAACTTAATGGGAACGTGGATGTGACCACTCCGTCGGCGCGGTTTCTATCGGGGAGCGTGAAAACTTCCTCGGTGGGGAGGTTCGCGGTGAACGCGACTCCGTTTTGCGCCATCGACTGTGCGCTGATCCATTTATGTCCGGCGGGCAATCCGAGGGTGAAATCGGTACCGGGCGCGGAATAATGCAGCGCGGTGTATTGTTTCGCTTGTAGATGATTCGCGCGCGCGCGCAGCTTCTCGATATGTTTTTCCCACGCTTTGAGCGGGTCGGGCTGGTCAACGCGCACGGTTTCAAAAATCGCTTTCCACAATTTGGCTTGCGCTTTTTCGGTTTCGAGTTTTGGGAATATCTTTTGCGCCCACGCAGCACCCGCGTACGCGACCAGACACCAGTTGACCGCGTTCTTCATCACATGCTGAGAGACCGCGCCCCATTCCTCAAGGTGTGTTTTTTGCACGATGCCAACGAGTTCAGGGTCAAGGCCGCCGAGCAGATTGGGATTTGAACCGACGATCGAAAGCAGCGCGTCGCCGTTCGCGACCTTATCCAGCACAGCCTGTATCTGCCATTTGGAATATTCGGTCAATGAATCTTTTGGCGCGTTCTGGATGCGCAAGGGCAGCATTTGTTCATCAGCCCAAATCACATCCACGTATTTTGCGCCCGCCGCGTAAGCCGCCTTTGCGATCTCGCGGACAAGCGGCGCGAACTCCAAAGGGACGCCGCGCGTTGCGGCGTAGGTGATAATCAATCGCTGACCTGCACGTAAATTCAGGCCGACCTTGACGACTACTTCGGCGTATTTCCTTAACATTTCCTGATGTTTTTTGCCAGCCATAAAGCCTCGTTTTTAAGGGAATGTGCCAAGTATAGCATGAGCCTTAAATTAATTGGATCGCTTTTGCGTTTCAACTCTATTGAAATATACCGTTTTCCTTCCGCCCAAAACGGTATATATTAGACGTTATCGGAAATTAGCCAGCAAAGATTAACTCTTCTACTTCAAGCCGTTTTCAATCCTGAAGGGATGGCAAGATTATAGAAAACGGCGCAAATTCGCATCAAATCCCGAAGGGATGACATGGCTTGTGGCATGGTTTGTGCTCAAAACCATGCCACCCCTTCAGGGTTAAATTTAATTTCGCTTTCTTTCTATAAACATTTCACTCCTTCGGAGTTATTTCCGATAACGTCTACTGATTGAAACCCTGAAAGGAATACCATGAGCCATCCGCTTGAATTTCTCCCCAATAATTTACGCAAGCCATTCTTTTATGTCTTCTTCGCCCTGACCTTGATCATTTTTGGCGTATTCAGACAATTGGATCAACCCCTGCGGAACGCTTCCGCGCCAAGTGGAATTGTCTCTTTCGAGTTGGCGCGCACTGTGGATTCTTCGCAGCGCATCGCGGATTCGTGGAACGCGGATGCGCGCCTCGTCGCCGCTTTTGGTCTCGGCCTCGATTATCTCTTCATGCCCGTTTACGCGCTCGCCCTCTCCCTCGGATTACTACTCACCCTCGATAATAAGCCAGCCCAATATCGTTCTTTTGCCGCGCTCATGGGTTGGGGCGCATTTGCCGCCGCATTATTTGACTCGGTTGAGAATTACGCGCTCTGGCATGTGCTTACCAACGGCGCTGTTTCACCTTATCCCCAAATTTCGGCATTATGCGCGACCATTAAATTTACATTGTTGATTCTCGGCCTCATCACCATCAGCGCAAGCAAATTGACACACAAAAAGCAATAGGGGTGAAAATAATGGGGCTTCAAAGCCTTTTTGCCGCGGAGTATCCATGAAAGGGTTTCACCCCGAAGGATGAAAAAGACCTGACAGGTTTCCATAGAACCTTGATTAACCAGCGCGACTGTGATTCATGGAATCCGAATCGACACGCTACTGGGTGAAACCTGTCAGGTCTGCGATAAACCTATTTTCATATCAGGCACAGAGGCGCAGAGTTTTATCCTTGTTTTTCTCAGTGCCTCCGTGCCTCTGTGGCTCAAAAAATGTTCGGCTTATTCCTGACCAATACACAATCGCGCTATTTTGATCAAAAGCCGATTATGGTTGCATAAATCTTTGCATGCACACTCTTTGTTATGAAAGTACCATATACTAATGATTGAGATGTAGAGTAAAATTCAATTTATGACGTTACAGAGTGAGCCGCGAAATATATATCAGTACCGCAATGCGATCAACAATGTCCTGCAATGGATGTTGGTTTTGTACCAGATAGCTGCAGTTGTAGTGTTCATGCTGAGTTTATATTTAGGGATTTACTGGATCCGACAGCCTTTCCTCGGGGCGTTTTATGAACATACATTGGTGTTCAACGGTACCGCACCCGGCAATCCCGGCCCAGAGTGGGCCTTGTATAAACAGGTGGCTATTGGCGAACAAATGACCGCCATCAATGGCGCAAAAGTACAAAGTGAAAGTGACATCCAAACTGCTTTGCTGGGGCATTTCCCCGGAGAAGATGTTGCAGTGACTGTGCGTTCAACGAGCGGGGCGGAACGCGTCGTCAATGTTACTTTGCATGCTTTTCCAGCTTCCAGCCAGACCGTTTATTTTATTCTCCCCACTATCTTAAGCGCAATTTTCCTTGCCGCCAGTTTATGGATTTTCGGGTTGCGTCGTAATGAGCCTGCAGGACGCGCATTTTCCTTATTCACATCCTCTTTGGCGGTCGTAACTGGCGCATACTTCAACTTAGTCACCACCCATGAATTCACTCTAATTTGGACGGCATCGTGTGCGTTGATGGCCGGCGCATTATTTGAACTCGCCCTTATCTTTCCGGTTGAAACACGCGTTGTATTCAATCGTCCCTACCTGCGTTGGATCAGCCTTATTGTTGGAATTGTGCTTACGTTCTTTGCTTTCCCGACCCTGTTCAATTTTGAAAACCCGACCGCATATATCGCAAGGTGGCAATATATTTACGGCTTCATGGCGCTGAGTATTTTGTTCTATATTTCAATGAACTTTTATCATGCCATTTATGCCCAATCGCCTGTTGTTAAGACACAGGCACGCGCGATCCTGGTTGGCGCGATGATCGCGTTTGCGCCTGCTGCTGTATGGCTCGGCACCGGATTTTTCCGCCCCCTTAATTTTTCTCCCTATCTATTTTTACCTGTCGCCATGTTCCCGTTGGCGATCGGTTACACCATTCTACGCTTCCGCTTCATGCGCACCGATGACCTTGTGCGCCGCGGTATCATGTATGCTTTATTGACAGGCCTTGTTGTTGGCGGATATGCCCTGCTGGTTACAGGAATAAGCTGGGCCACTCAAAATAGACTGCCATCAAACAATGCATTTCTGGTTGGCACATTTATTTTTGTTCTCGCGCTTGTGCTTGAGCCTTTCCGCACGCGCACGCAAAGCCTTGTCGATTCGATGTTTTTCCGCGGTGAACGCGCCTTTGCCGAACAACTGGAAGATTTCTCCCACCGATTAACCACCGCGCTGGATCTCAGCACCATCGGAAAGATTCTGCGCGAACAAATCGCATCCACCCTCATCCCGAGTAAGGTGCACGTTTACACATACGATTCCCTTAACGATTTCTTCTCAGCCCTGCCCGCTGAAGACCGCCGCACAACCAGCGATATCCGCTTTACTGCTGCAAGCCCCCTTGCTCAATATTTTCAGAAAGAACACTTGCCCTTGTATCTCGATAGCGTTGACGTGTTGCCTGAAGATTTGCAATCTGAGCAATCACGCCTTTCATTATTGGGCGTGCGCTTGTTTGTTGCATTGCCCGGTAAGCAGCGCGTGAACGGCTGGCTGGCTTTAGGCTCTCGTTTATCGGGACAGGCCTACACACCGCGCGACCTGCGCTTTCTTGAAAATCTATGTGACCAGGCATCTGTTGCGATCGAGCGTGTACAAACCGTTGCCCGCCTCGAACGTCAAATTCAAGAAATGAATGCGCTGACCCGTGTTTCTCAAGGCGTGAACGTTACATTGACATTCGATGACGTGCTGGAGCTCATCTACGCTCAAACAGCGCAGATCATTCCCACTTCGCATTTTCATATCACACTTTACAACGAACCAAGCGATTACTACTATTACGGTTTTTGCGTTGAAAATAATGAACGCATTCCAGAGCGCGAGAATCAACCCTTCCTGATCAGTACAGGACTGAGCCCCGAAGTCATCGCCAAGAGCCGCCAGATCATCACACTGGATTACATCCGTGAATGTCAGGCGCGCAGCTTTACCCCCGTTTTGGAAAATGTCTTTGCATGGATGGGCGTGCCGCTAAACGCAGGCGCAATATCCATTGGCGCATTGAGCATCGGCAGCAGCGACGGCGCGATCGTTTACACACGCGGACAACTCGAATTGCTGCAAGCCATTGCAGATCAAACTGCGGGCGCGATCGTAAAAGCGCGTCTGCTTGAAGAGACTCAACAGCGCGCGCGGCAACTCTCCACGTTAAACGAAATCACGCGGCAATTAACATCCACGCTTGAACTTGGACCGTTGCTCCAAAATATTCTTGAAAACGCCGTCGGTATTTTGAACTGCGAAGCCGGCAGTTTGTTCCTTGTGGATGAGCAAACCGGCGAACTGGTCTTTAAGGTGACTGTTGGACCCGTCGCCGCAAATCTTGTGGGTCAGCGTTTGCCACCCGGCACAGGTATTGTGGGACGCGCCGTGCAAATGCGTATGCCGTTGATAGAAAATGAACAACAGCGCTCCAATCGTTTTGGCGGTATCGATCAGCAAACTGGTTTTGTCAGCCGCGCGTTGATGGCGGTTCCGCTGCAAGTTAAGGATCGCATTACGGGTGTGATCGAAGTCATCAACCGTCGTGACGGACTTCCATTTGTTGAAGATGATCAGGTCTTATTAACTGCGTTTGCAGGCCAGGCTGCGGTTGCGATCGAAAACGCGCGCCTGTATACATTGACCGATCAGGAACTTGCCGCGCGCGTGGAAGAACTCTCCGTCATGCAGCGCATCGACCGCGAGTTGAACGCCAGCCTCGAAATGGATCGCGCCATGCGCATCACATTGGATTGGGCGCTGCGCCAGTCTAATGCAGAGGTTGGTTTCATCGGCATGTTGGAAGAGGCAAAGTTATTTGTTATGGCGCATCAAGGTTTTGACGAGAAAACGATAGCTATTTTCGAGCAGCCCTTGAAAGCGGAATACCCATCGACAACCCTCGCTGTTGAAACAGGACAGCCACAACGCATGACCGTTACCACTTCCAAGCAAAAATTACTTCCCACAGCACATACACAAATCGTTATTCCCATCCGCCGTGAAGCCGCGGTTATTGGTTTGCTGCATCTTGAAAGCACAAGCGACTCACTGGTTGACCTCGCTTTCCTTACTCGTCTTACCGACCATGCAGCCATCGCAATCACGAATGCCCAACTATACAGTGAAGTGCAGCGCGCTAACGAAGCCAAGAGCGATTTCGTTGCGTTCGTAGCGCACGAATTGAAGAACCCAATGACCTCTATTAAAGGCTATACCGATTTGATGGCCGCCGGAGCGGTAGGTCCCATCAACGATATGCAGAGTAACTTCCTCAACACGATCAAATCCAACACCGAACGCATGTCCACGCTGGTATCAGACCTTAACGATAACTCCAAGATCGAAGCGGGTAAGTTAAGCCTGCACTACAAATCTGCTGATGCGACCACTATTATTGATGAAACTGTCCGCTCACTCAAGCGCCAGGTTGAAGATAAGAAACAAACCATGGAAATTGTGCTGCCCGAAAAACTTCCGCTCATTTGGGCGGATCGTATCCGCGTGATACAAGTGCTGGTCAACTTGCTGAGCAACTCATATAAGTACACACCCGAAGGCGGAATTTTGCAGATCGGCGCGGAGGAATCCGCGAATCAGTGGGACGCCACAGGTGCGGCGCGCGTCGTTCATATTTGGGTGAAAGATAACGGGCTGGGTATGACTCCCGAAGACCAGAAAAAACTCTTCGTGAAGTTCTTCCGTTCCGACGATGCAGAGGCGCGCAAATCTCCAGGCACAGGCTTGGGCTTGAACATCACCAAGAGTCTCGTAGAATTGCAAGGCGGCAAGATCTGGTTCGAGAGTGAATTCCGCGCCGGCACAACATTCCACATCACAGTTCCCGTCGCAGAAGAGTAGCGAGGCATCATGGCATTGGTTGTATCCGTAGGATCTGCGCAGGCATTGGATGGACGCGAAGCCGGTTTACAGGCGACGCATTACGCCTTGAATCACATTGGCGTGAACTCGCCGAACCTTGCCATTGTGATCGCCTCGCACCAATACCAACCGCGCGAAGTTTTAAGCGGCGTCACCAGTTTGTTGGGCGAAACACCGATGATCGGTTTCAGTTCATCCGCCGGTCTCACGCATGAAGGTTACCATCCGCATTCCGTAGTGGTCGCGCTCTTAAGCGGTGATTTTCAAGCCGACACAATGTGGCTGCCCGGGTACGCACAATCGGGACGTGAAACCGCAACGAAGATTTCGCAGCATGTCGCCGCGCGAGTCGAACGGCAATCATTACTTTTCTTTGCAGATGGATTTAATGGTGACGCCGAGCAGTTTTGTGGGGCGCTGACTCCCGGTCTCAACATCGTGGGCGCACTTTCCAGCGGTGATCTCCATACCGGTAGTACATATCAAATAGCGGGCAATCAATCTGGCGCAGGTGGGTTGGTCGCCGCATTAACGCGCGGAAATCTCAAAATTGGAATTGGATACGGCCACGGCTGGGACCCTGTCGGGAGTCAATTCCGCGTAACCCGCTCCCGCGGATTTTGGCTGCGCACACTGGATGGCCGCCCCGCTTCGGAAGCATACGCCGAACTATTCGGATATCCCGCGCGCGAATGGGCATTCCCACCATTGAATTATCTCGCGCGCTTATATCCGCTTGGCGTGGAGCAAGGTGACGAAGTGATCGTGCGCGCTCCCATTCGTGTTGAAGCGGACGGCAGCTTCCGCATGAATGCACCCATCCGCGACGGCATTGACGCATATCTTTTGGTCGGAAGCCGCATGGCATGTGAGCGCGCCGCAAGACAAGCCGCGCAGGACGCCTTGCTGCAGCTCGGCGATGTCAAACCTGCATTCGTGCTTGTACTCGTAGATGTGGCATGGCAAATGCTGCTCAAGGCGCAGCCCGGCATTGAGATCGCTGCGGTACAGGAAATTTTAGGCACAAGCGTTCCTATTGCAGGTGGTTATACATTGGGGCAGATCGTTCCCAATGAAGGCACACCTCCAAAGTTTTTGAACCAGCATATTATTGTGATCGCCTTTGGCGAAGTCACACAGGAATAAAATCAAAAAACTGATTCGTTCGAATCAGTTTTTTGATTCTTGTTAACTGGCATTCAGAATGGGTGATCGCATGGTAAATATCCCATCTATCCATCACAGAATTTAAGTGGGACATGCCTGTTCTGTTGTATAATTTTTGAAGTTATTTCAAACTCTCAAAGAGGATACACCATATGTTCGATGCAGTCCGCCCTTACATTACCAGAGATGAGCCGTTTGGTCCGATCGATTCAGTTGATATTGATTCAAAAGATATTAACGCTTTGAAACTTTTATTTGAACAGCATAATTGGATATATAAAAAACTCCGTAACAGGCCGTCCATTATTATCGGGCGCAGAGGCTCAGGGAAAACATATTATTTGCGAAGTGTTTTTTTTGACAAACAGTATGATTTTTATACCGAGATCAGGACTGCCCGCGTGCTTGGGCATATGGCAAACGTCATACAAAGAATGGCGAAGGAATCCATCTTTCCAGAATTGGTTTCCGAACTGTGGGAGACCGTCTTGTGGATCGGCATATTTTCAGAAATTGGAAAACATTCGTTGTTGTCTGCGGATGATCTGTATGTCGTTAATGCATATTTGAAAGAAGTGAATGTTAGAGACAGTGACAGCGTGGATGGTGTGCTTTCGAATCTCGCCATCATGCTTGATAAAGCCATGAATGAAAACCAAAACTCCAAGGGTCCGTCTTCTGAAGTTGCAATTTTGAGAAGATCAGGCAGGATCACTTTTGATGATGCGAGATCCGTGGTTTTGAAGCGGCTTGAAGTGTCGGGGAAAACTTTTGTAATATTGATGGATTCACTGGATGATTTTCAAGTGGATATGGATTCCGTCTCTCATTCCCTTCAGGGACTACTCAAACTGGTTGGTTCAATGAATAAGCCCAGGGATTGTGTCGATATAAGATTTTGTCTCCCCGCAGAGATTTACCACCGGTTTATGAAAATCTCATCCAACCCAAATAAGGATTTTCGGCGGGCGCTGAAACTCCAGTGGACGGCAGGTGAGTTGATTCTGTTGGGAGCACATCGATTAATGTTTTATGTCGCTTTGTATTATGAACATCTTTGGAGGGACCTTTCTCCGCTTGATCTTACCAAAAGAAACGATGCATTAAAACTTTTTCAGGCAGTATTGCCCGAGAAGATCACCAACTATGTCGGCTATCAGGAAGACACAATCTCCTATATCTTAAGACATACCCAACTTTTACCGAGACATTTTCTGATGTTGCTAAATTCGATTTTTAAGGGTAACGGCGGGACGCAGAATTTGACCCCTTTCCCTGTCAGCGAAGACAGGATCATAAATGGCATCAGGCAGGTGGAGGAATTCATGGTGGGCGAGATTTTCGTGGCGTTCAAGCCCACGTACCCCACCGCGGAGGAGACTTGCAGGCGCTGCCTCCCCGAGCTGGGACATAAATTTACCATGGGGGATCTGCATCGCGTTTTTACCCGTCATGGTAAGGCTGTCTTCGGCAGTGATAGTCTGGTCGATTTTCAAAGAATGCTGCTTGAGATCGGCGCGATTGGCAGGGTCATCAAAGGCAAGGAAGCGGACTTGTACATCAAGGGAAATTTTGAGTATACGGTTGCTCATCAATTGAACTTGAGTCAGGAGGATGAACTATGCATTCATCCGCTTTTCTCCGGTATTTTTCACAGCAGCATACAACAGGATCGTCCCGTTTATCCGTATGGCAGTGTTTTGGATGATGAAGACTATAGGGAAAATTACGAATGATCGCGTGCGATAAAGGAATAAAAATATGGACAGTGTAATTACGGCAGTAAGCAAAAACGCAACTTATGCATTCAGCAAACCCAATCAGGGAAGTGTTCACTTGCTGGCAGGGTTGGGCGTTGACGGTGACGTGCACATGGGCGAGAAGGTGAAGCATCGCTCCCGAATGTTAAAGAATCCCGATCAGCCAAATCTGCGGCAGGTGCATTTGATCCACTCTGAATTACATGATGAGTTGCGCGCAAAAGGATTTGACGTATCCGCCGGGCAGATGGGGGAGAACATCACCACGCGCGGCGTTGACTTGCTCAACCTGCCCAAAGGAACGCGCCTTCATCTTGGAAATACCGCAGTCGTTGAAGTGACGGGACTTCGCAACCCGTGTGAGCAGATTAATAATTTTCAAGATGGACTGTTGAAAGCCTGTGTTGAAAAAGATGAACACGGCGATATTATCCGCAAGGCGGGTGTGATGAGTATTGTACTGGTTGGCGGTGATGTGTTCCCCGAAGACCAGATCCGCGTTGAATATCCCAAAGGTCCGCACGAACCGCTGCAAGTTGTTTGAGTTTGTATTTCGGCGGGATAAATCTCTGCCTCAGTTCCTGAAAGTCCGCTAAAGAGGACACTGTTGTGCCAGAGACCAACCCAAAGGGCTTCCATGTACTGATCGCGGGCTTTAGCCCCAATGTTATAAGGGATATTTGACTCGCAACGCAAGCCTTTTGCGAAAATATGTCAGGTCTTATTTTGCACATCCAGGTAGTGCGCTTGTTTTGTCGTACACTCTATTAATCATTCAAAAGTTTCATGGGAGAAACTATGGTGGACTATTTGGATCACATCCTCGCAATTGCGGCACTGCTCATTTCCACATATTTGCTGACGTGCCTGCTCAAGCCGCACGTGCTATTAGAGACGATTCTTTTTTCATTTTCTGTCTCGACCGCATTGATCATTACCTGGGGATACATGGTCTCGTTCTTCAACCAATTGGGCAACCTGATGGCGTGGTCAATCGCCGGGATAATCACAACTATCCTCGCTGCGATTTTATTTGCTGTTATTGCACCGGGAGGAATTCCTTTGCAACGGCAAATGCTGGATGCAATTACAAACCTCTGCAAGTGGTATACAAGAGAAGTCACTCAATACGAAAAAATTATCCTGCTCTTAATGGGACTTTCCGTGCTGGCAGTGGTGGTGCTTAATTTTGCAATGGTTTTATTCGTCGCGCCGCATACATGGGATGCGCTTACTTACCACCTTGCGCGAATGGCGTACTACATCCAACATGGTAATTTTTCCGCGTTTGGGGCAAACTACTGGGCGCAAGTGATTCACCCCAAGAACTCAGCTTCGCTGATGATCTTTATTTATCTGGTGACGGGTCGCAACGAAAACCTAACCCAAATTCTTCAATATATAGCGCATCTGGTTTTCATCCTGTGCGTGTACGGCATTTCAAAAAAAACAGGTGCGGGTACAACGCAAGGCGTCTTCTCCGCCTTTACGGCTGGGTTGCTCGTTATCGGGGTGTTGCAATCAGCCACCGCACAAAACGACTTGATTATCGCAGCCTATTTTGGAATTGCCTTATACGCGCTTTTCGCTTTCTGCGAGAGGCAATACAACCTGTATTTATTCATGGCGGGGTTGAACATGGCGCTGGCAGTTGGAACCAAATCATCCACCCTGGTGGCGCTGCCTTCTATGGCAATGTTGGTTGTGTACCTGCTGGCATGGAAGCGCCCCGCGCGGCGTGCATGGCAGAGCCTCCTGTTACTGTGCGGATTTGGGCTGGCTGCATCCCTCGTGTTTGTTCTCCCTTCCGGGTATTTGGAAAACTATAAAATGTTCGGTCATCCGGTGGGGAATTTGGAAGTGCGGCAGATGCATTCGTTTGAAGGGCAGAATTGGCAGCATATCCTCAAAGCGGGGCTACATAACTCGCTGCGCTTTGGCATTGACTTCATCTCATTGGATGGCTTACCCACCACAGAAATGTATCAGCGCGCGCAAGACGTCCTCCGATATATCCCGCTCCAATTTACCCGCCTGCTCAGAATGGACCTTACTTCCAATTTTGCCGTGGGCTTTTCACCGTTCGACTTGAAGGTGGATCGGGTAAATATTTGGGGAGTGTTGGGATTCGGGGTGGTGTGGATCGCGGTAATAATTTCGCTGTGGCGCGCCGCATCAAATACCGACGTGCGGATTCTTTCCGCTGCCTCGATTATCTTCTTCTTGGGACAGGCATTCTCCGGTCCGTATGACGCTGCGCGCGGAAGATATTTCCTCGTTTGCGCCTTATTTGCCGTTCCAGTGGCAGGGATGTGGCTGACGTTCCAGCGGCAATGGGCGCGCATATATTTGGCGCTGGTGGTTTGTGTTGCCTGTATTTCGGCGATATATCCACTGGCATCGAAGACCTATTTGTTTCGCATGGATCGCAATGAGCAGGCAACCTCCGAAACCCCGGCATACTATGCCACGCTAAAATTATTTGAGTTCATTGTCCCCCCAAATGCGGTGGTGGCAACGTATCTCTATCCGAATATGTATGAATACCTGTTGTTTGGCAAGAATCTCACGCGTACCATTTTGCCTATCAACTCGTTTTATGAAGGCAGGCAGCCCATCCCGCCGGAAGCGGAATATTTGCTTTATGCGGAGGGATATCCGTGTTGGAATAAGCATGATAAGCACCTGTCCAATGATTTGTATTTGAGAAAGTTGGATGACACAAATCGCGGCTGTCCGTAGGAGCAGGCATGTTTATCAGGCTTGCCATTTATATGTATAATTTACGGAAGGAAACGGGCAGGCGTCAAGTACTGCGTGGACATGCATACGTCAAGTCATTTGAAGAGGGTGGAGATAAAAAAGGCGGCGAAGGCGTAACCGTGGCAAAGTTGAAGAGCGATTAATTAACGCGAATTTATCCTTGACACATCCCGCTCTCCGTCATAGAATACCGCCCAATAACATACATAAAACGTTGACGAGGACGAGTACACTTCAAAGCGATTTCCAGAGAGCCGAGCAAAAGTTCTGAAAGCAAGGCAAAAGCGCAGAAGTAGAATGGATCTTCGAGTTGCAAGCGCGAAAAACAGTTTGATAGTTCGGTAGTCAAATAGTTGAGTAGTTCAAGTCGGGACGCTCCCGTTATAGGGCAAGGGTATAAATCAGTGACCAGTAATTAGTTGGTCGGTGATCGTACCTGAAAAGTGACGCTGGCTTATCTTCCCTGTTATCACACAGGGAATTTTGTTAAGTCCCGCCAACGGAATAAAGCAACGCGTTTAACTTGGGTGGCACCACGAGACTCCCCTCTCGTCCCAACGGACAGAGGGGAGTCTGTTTTAAGTGTGGTCTCGGTACGCCCCTCAAAGAGCGTTCGGGGCTACTCGACCACCAACGTAATACGCAACACGAACTATTCATCCTTCATAATTTACGCAAAGCGATCATCCTTAGGAGAGCCATATGTTACTTGAAGCCACTACTGTAACCACCATCATCCGCGAAATATCAGCGGACCTTGAAACCCCCGTCAGTTTGTATCTCAAACTGCGCGGCGACGGCGCGTCCTTTTTATTGGAATCCGTCGAAGGCGGCGAACGCATCGCGCGCTATTCGTTTATCGGCGTCCAACCGAGAGCGGAATATATTTTGCGCGATGGCAAAGTTGAGATCAAGGAAAACGGCGAAACGCGCATCGTCCAACTTGATAACGCTGACCCGACGATATTTTTGCAAAATGAAATGAGTCGCTTTCCCGCTGTCCGCTTGCCGAACGCACCGCGCTTTACGGGTGGGTTGGTGGGCTACCTCGGGTACGAATCTGTTCGCTACTTTGAACCCACTCTAAAGCATGCACTGAGCCGCGTCGAAGTGTCCAAGATGGGCGCGGGTGACATCCCCGATGGAATTTATTTGCTGGCTGATACCATCGTCGCATTCGATCATGCGCGCCGCACGATCTTCCTCATCGCAAATGTTTTGGATGGCGACGCCGATGCCGCCAATCAAAAACTGGATGCCATCACTGAGCGCATTCGTCAGCCGTTGCCCGCCGCGCAAAAAATAAATGTCACGCCGTCGAAGGTCAAGGCGAATCACACGCAGGGGACGTATGAAGATATGGTGCGCGCCGCCAAGGAGCACATTGTTGCGGGTGATATTTTTCAAGTGGTGCTTTCGCAGCGTTTCAGCCGCGAGACCAATGTTGAGCCGTTTGATGTTTATCGTGCCGTGCGCCGCCTCAACCCTTCGCCCTACATGTTCTTTTTTGATTTCGGACTCGTGGACAATGAACCGCTTTACATTGTTGGATCATCGCCCGAAATGTTTGTTCGTTTGGAAGGAAGAACCGCTTCGCTCCGCCCCATTGCTGGTACGCGTCCCCGAGGTGCGGATGCCGCTGCGGACGCCTCTCTCGCGCAAGACCTGCTCGCCGATCCCAAAGAACGCGCGGAGCATGTCATGCTCGTTGATCTGGGTCGTAATGACTTGGGTCGCGTGTGTGAATATGGCACGATCAAAGTTTCTGATTTCTTCACCGTTGAAAAATATTCACATGTCATGCACATCGTCTCCCACGTCGAAGGGACTCTGCGCCCCGAGTTAACCGCATTCGATTTAGTGCGAGCCGCCTTCCCCGCAGGGACAGTCAGCGGCGCGCCGAAAGTCCGCGCCATGGAGATCATCGCCGAATTAGAATCAGATGCGCGCAATGCCTACGCAGGCATGATCGGCTATTTCGGCTTCGACGGTGCCATGGACACCTGCCTCGCCATCCGCACCATGGTTGGGCGCGGCAACACCGTCAGCGTGCAAGCAGGCGCAGGCATCGTCGCAGACTCAGATCCGTCTACGGAGTATCAAGAGACGGTGAATAAGGCAAGTGCAATGCTGAGAGCGATAGATGCGGCGGAAAATCAAGGATGAAGGATAAAGGATGAGGGATGAATAAAACCATTCCACATCCTTTCTTCTTTCTTCTTTTGAACTTTTTTCATCCTTCATAATTCATCCTTCA
>VFKN01000075.1 GCA_009885525.1 Anaerolineaceae bacterium
ACATGGCTCAGCTGTTGCAAAATGGTCGTCGAAACGACTGGCGCAATATTTTGTAATAGTGCTAAAATCTCTGGCATGGGCTTCTCCGAGTTTGTTGCGGTTTTGAAACACTACAACTTTACTCGATTAGCCCTACTTTTTTAGGTTATCTTTGGCGAAGGTATTGTTATTTACAAGCAGTTGTTTTGCAAGTTGATTAATTTCACCAACCTGCAAACCTTCAACCTCAAACCTTAGACCTGTCGCAACACGATGAACTCCATCAATACCGAGTTCGTGCGCGGCGCGGATAATTTCGGCGGCAACAGGGTCTGTGACTCCGGGACGCAGTGAAACTTCGACGATAGTAGAATCAGATTTGTGGGCAGAAGAATCCGCGCTGATCTCCATCCACAAAGCAGACTGAGTCACAGGGTCGGTTAAAAGTTTGAGGGTCAACTGTTGCAAATTTTCCTGCGACAGTTGACCCTCAATGAAATACAAATCCTGACACTCGAGCCTTTTTAAATTACGGAATCCCAATGCTTGCGCGTCGGAAAAATATCCCGCAGAACGCGGGTCAAAATGGGTGAAGCGAACGGCAAAACGATAAACAGACATTGATGACCTCTTGTGAAAACGGGGCGATTTTACCGTAATAAAGTTGTCTGGTTAAATATTTTCCAAAACATCATTTCACGCTTTTATCGGTAATACTCAATGCCTTATCTAAAATATCCATGCCGTCTTTTAGTTGTTCTTCAGTGATGATGAGCGGCGGGATGATCAAAACCGTATGCCAATGCGTATAAAGGAACAGCCCGTTATCGGTGCAATATTTTTTCAGCGCGGCCATCTCAGGCGACGAACTATTCCACGGCGCCATCGGTTCTTTTGTAGCGCGGTCTTTAACAATTTCGAGAATTCCAAACAAACCAATATTGCGGACTTCGCCCACCGATGGATGCGACTCACCGAGATCGTTCAACATCCGACGCAATACTGCTCCCATGTGCGCGGCATTCTCTACCACGAGGCTTTCTTTCATCGCGCTGATATTCGCCACCGCCGCAGCCAGTGAAATCGGATGCGAGGTATATGTTAATCCACTTTCAAATGCGTGTTCATTGAACGCCGCCGCAATCTCGGGTTTCATCGCCACCGCGCCAAGCGGCGCATACGCGGAAGTTAAACCTTTTGCCATCGTCATAATATCAGGCACAACATCCCAATGTTCAATCGCGAACATCTTGCCCGTGCGACCAAATCCGCTCATGACTTCATCCGCGATCATCACGATGCCATATTTATCGCACAGCGCGCGCACGCCCTGCATATATCCCTGCGGCGGGATGATAATACCATTTGTACCCGTCACAGACTCCATGATGATGCCTGCAATAGATTCGGGTCCTTCATATAAAATAATTTCTTCGAGATGATTGAGATAATCCTGCGCAAATTCTTCTTCAGAAATATTTGGATTCATACGATGAAACGTGGAGCGATAACGATACGGATCAAGAAAATGAACAACGCCTGTCATGAGATTCGGCTCCCAACCCACGCGGCGCGGATCGCCTGTTGCAGCCATCGCGCCCGCGCTTGCGCCATGATAAGAACGATAGCGCGCAAGAATTTTGTGGCGATGAGTATATCCACGCGCGAGTTTGATCGCATTCTCATTCGCATCCGCGCCGCCGAGCGTGAACAACACTTTGGTTAATTTTCCCTGCGGAGTAATCTCCGCTACGGCTTTACTTGCTATAGCGCGGATTTTCGTGGTCATACCGGGCGCGGCGTAGGGCAACTCCGCGGCTTGATCTTGCATCGCCTTGATGATGCGCTCATCCCCATGACCGATATTTACACACATCGTCATCGAGTTGAAGTCAAGATAACGCTTATCATCCACATCCCAAAAATAAACGCCCTTGGCGCGCTTGATGGCAATAGGATTAACTTTGGCTTGAGCAGACCACGTCCAAAAGACATGTGCTTTGGAAAGAGAAAGAATTTCATCATCGGGAAGATCAAACATGAATACCTCGCTTCAATTTACGATTTTGGATTTACAATTTTTGATTGTGATTTCACTATCGTACATCTGTCATTGCGAGACGCCGCTCTTGTACTTTGGCGGCGAAGCAATCCCCTCTACGTCTTGGAGATTGCTTCGCGGCAAAGTGCGCCGCTCGCAATGACGAAAATTACTCTTATTTGTACGGTAGAGAAATTGTGATTACAAATTATAATCCCGCGCTATGGATAATCAATTCCCCTATCAACGAATTGTTGTAGTTGGCACAACTTCGTCAGGAAAGTCCACGCTGGCAAAAGCGCTGGCTGAAAAACACGGCGCAGATTTTATCGAATTAGACGCATTACATTGGGAATCCAATTGGGTCGAAGCGCCTGATGATATATTTCTTCAGCGGGTGAACCAAGCAATGCAAGCAAAATCTTGGGTAATCGCAGGCAATTACAGTGTTGCGCGTCACCTAATGTGGATACGCGCAGATTTACTAATTTGGTTGGATTACCCTTTTCTCGTTATCTTTTGGCGAATGCTGACGCGCACCATAAAAAGAGCCGTTACACAAGAAGAGCTGTGGAACGGCAATCGTGAAAATTTTTGGGTACATCTTAAACTCTGGTCAGATGATTCTCTTTTTCATTGGTTGTTCAAAACCTATTGGCGCAGAAAAAGAGAATATCCGCTGTTATTTGCAGAGCCACAATATGCGCATTTGAAAGTATATCAATTCAGATATCCACAAGAAACTCAAGATTGGCTGAATAATCTTCCATAAAAAGTTCTGCGTTTGACTTGCTAAAACAAGTCGCAATGGTATAATCTTGACGCTTTCGGGGTGTGGCTCAGACCGGTAGAGCGCACGGTTCGGGTCCGTGAGGTCGGAGGTTCAAATCCTCTCACCCCGACTAAAAGCGCCATTGACTGCATGTCTTGGTAAAATAACCAGACATGTAGTCAGTGGTAACGGAAAATGTAAAAACGCCGTTACCGCAGACCACACATCTCATCCACCTGATGAAGAAAAAAAACGTTTTTGTAAAAAATCGAAAGACTTTTTGCAGAAATCGAAACACTTTTTCTACAACAGGAGACCGCACGGATGAAAAATCCACTCACACTTAAACAAGTTATCCAGGGGTACTTGCTCTCAAGTGGCGCGCGCCACTTGAGCGCGAACACAATCCGCGATTACAAGAACACGCTCAATAAGTTTGTTCCGTTTATTGGCCCGGATGTTCCCTTCACTTCGATCACGCGCCAGCATGTCGAAGCATTCCTGACTAGTTTCAAAACTGTTCGGGACGATGATGATACATCCACCAAAATCATAACAAAGAAGACTCTACTGCATTATCACACCGCGCTTTCCTCGATGTAGACATGGTCCGTCTCGGAGGAAATCACCAACGTGCATCCGCATCGTTTCCGCCATACGTTTGCGATCCAACTATTGCGCAACGGATCAGACCCATATACTTTGCAGAAGTTGCTCGGGCACAGCACGCTCGATATGGTTAAGAAATATTTAGCGATCGCGCAAATTGA
>VFKN01000143.1 GCA_009885525.1 Anaerolineaceae bacterium
CCGTGGAACTGGTTGCGCTTAAAGACATTCAACGCACAGGGCGGCTGCTGGCTGAATTCATCGCTTCACTCGAAGCGGATTTTATGAATAAGATTTTCTGGGATTAAAAAATTTCCCTCATCCCCAGCCCTTCCCCCTTTGGGGGAAGGGAGTCCCCTCTCCCTTTTTGGGAGAGGGCTAGGGTGAGGGAGCGTAAAGTGAGATAACATGCTGTCAATTGGTCAAACACAAATTAAATTACTCGAAAAATTATGCAACGCAATGTCCGTCTCTGGCGATGAAGGCGAAGTGCGGCGTATTGTCCTTGAAGAAGTAAAACCCTACGCCGACGAAATCAAAGTGGATGCGTTGGGCAGCGTTCTTGTAAGAAAACACGCTTCGACAGGCAAAGGCAAAAAACCTTTGCGCGTGCTGCTCGATGCGCACATGGATGAAGTCGGCTTCATGATCGTGGACGATGGGGAAGATGGCTTTTTTCAATTCGAAGTTGTCGGCGGCATTGACGCGCGTCATCTCGTTGGCAAGCAGATCATCGTGGGCAAGGATCACAACGTGGGCGTCATCGGCGCGAAGCCAATTCATTTGACCACACCCGAAGAACGTCAGCGCACCATTGATGTTGAATCCATGCGTATTGATCTCGGCCCCGAAGGCAAGGCAAAAATTGGCGACCGCGCAACCTTTGCGACAAAGTTCAAACGCGTGGGGCCGTCCATCATGTCCAAAGCAATTGATGACCGCATCGGCATTGCGATCCTGATTGAATTACTCAAACACGCGCCGAAAAATATTGAGTTATGTTTATCGTTCAGCGTGCAGGAGGAAATTGGCTTGCGCGGCGCGAAAGTTGCGGCCCATTATTTTGAACCTGATCTCGCCATCGCAGTGGATTCAACGCCCGCGCGCGATCTACCTCATCACGAAGGCAAAGAGAATTACACATACAATACGCAGCTCGGTTTAGGACCGGCAATTTATATTGCGAACAGTTCGACAATTGATGATCCACGGCTTGTGCGTTTCCTCGCGGAGACTGCCGATAAACATAATATCCAATATCAGTTCCGCCAGCCGGGCGGGGGCGGAACGAATGCTGGCGCAATCCAACAAACGCGGATAGGCGTGCCGGTTGTTTCGGTTTCTGTTCCGCACCGCTACACACATTCGCCCATCAGCGTTTCGCGTGTGGATGATTGGAAGAATACGTTGAACCTTTTATATATGGCATTGAATAACATGGAGCCGTCGCTGGTAAAATCAAGATGATGAAGCCGATTTTTCCAGACCTAAAGTTGTTGCCAGAAATATTCAAAAATTATCCTGACATTGAGGCTGTATATTTATTTGGTTCTGTTGCAGGCGGAAAAGAAAATCCACAAAGCGATCTTGATCTTGCAATTTATCCCCGCAACTCGTTACTGCGCACGAAAAAACTGGATATCCTTGCAGACCTGACGCGATACGGCTTCAACAATGTAGACCTTGTATTTTTAGACGTTCCCAATATCGTGATTCGCTTTGAAGCAGTTCGCCAAAACCGCCTTATTTATTGCGTTGAAGGTTTTGACGCGGGTTCATTTTTCTCATTGACCATCCGTCAATATTTTGACTTTCTGCCTTATTTGAAAATTCAGCGTGAAGCATATAAACAAAGGGTTCTGCAAAATGACCATTAAATCTGAAGTCATTCGCAAACGCCTGGTCAAACTGGATGAATATTTGCAAATTTTATACAATATGCAAAAATATTCATTGGAAGAATTTCTGTCCAACCCTGAACATTACGCCAGCGTCGAGAGATTCCTTCATATGGCAATAGAATCCACGATAGATATTGGCGGTCACATTGTATCGGGACTTGGGTTAGGTGAAGTGAACTGGTATAGCGACATTGCGACAATCATGGAAGAAAAAGGCTACATTTCTGTCGAGTTGCGCGAGAAGTGGATTCGTATCGTGGGTTTTCGCAATATCCTTGTTCATCAATACCTCGAAGTAGATCGTGAAATTGTTTATGACGTTTTGCAAAATAAATTGAGCGATCTTGAAGAATTGAAAAAGGTATTTGCTTCTTTTTTATAGACAGGTAATCATGAATGGATTAATTGCTTTACTCGGTTCTGGCGAATATCTTGCGGTGATGGATGAAATCGATTTGTATCTGCTCGCGAATTGCGGCGCAGATAAAGATCGCAAGCCGCGCGTGGTTTGTCTGCCCACCGCTGCGGGACGCGAAGGCGATGCGAGCGTGAACCGCTGGTCAAAAATGGGCGTGGAACATTTCACCCGCCTCGGCGCGGATGTACAAGCCCTGCCCGTCATTGATGCCACATCCGCGAACGATCTCAATCACGCCGCGGTTGTCGAAGAAGCGGATTTAATTTATTTCTCGGGCGGCGATCCGCGTTATTTGTATCAAACGATGAAGAAGAGTCTCGTGTGGGAAGCGGCGCAAAAAGCATGGGCGCGCGGCGCGGCATACGCGGGCTGCTCGGCGGGCGCGATGATCCTTGGCAAAGAGATTCCCGATTTCCGCACGATGGGTATGCGTTCCATCCCCACTTTTGGGATTGTGCCGGTCGCGTTCGTCATGCCGCATTTTGACGCGATTCCTTTATTTGGCAAGCCGCTGGTTGCCACGCTGCGCCTGCGCTTGAAAGACGGCGAAGCGATGATCGGCGTTGACGAGAACACAGCCATCATCGGAAAGTTGAACGAAGAATGGACCGTCATGGGACAAGCCAAAGCGCATGTGTTCACAAAAAATGAAAGCAAGAGTTACGCTGCAGGCGAAAAATTTTCTTTAGGAAAATAAACAATGAAACAATTACTTAAAACACTCACAGAAACTTTCGGGCCTTCGGGTTATGAAAATGCAGTTCGCGATGTAATCCTGGAAGAAGTCAAACCGCTTGCGGATGAAGTCCGCGTGGATGCGCTGGGGAATCTCATCGTGCGCAAGAAACCATCAGCGGGCGCAAAGTCTCCGAAGAAGATCATGCTCGCGGCGCATATGGATGAGATCGGCGTCATCGCGAGTCACATTGATAAAAATGGATTCGTGCGCTTCACCAATATCGGCGGCGTGTTTGGCAAATATACGCTCGGCGCGCGCGTGCGCTTTTTGAACGGCGCGACCGGCATCATCGGCTACGATCATTTCGAACACGTCAATGATGCGCCGCCAATCAACAAAATGTATATTGACGTGGGCGCAAGCAGCAATGCAAATTGTCCCGTCAAAGTTGGCGATGTCGCTGCGTTTGACAGACCTTATATCGAAATGGGAGACCGTCTTGTTGCGAAGTCAATGGATGATCGCAGCGGTGTTTTAGTTTTGATCGAAACATTACGCGCGATCAAGTCCACGCAGAACGATTTGTATTTTGTGTTCACCACGCAGGAAGAAGTCGGCACGCGCGGCGCAGGCACGGCGGCTTACGGCATTGACCCCGATCTCGGCATTGCGGTGGATGTGACCGCCACGGGCGATACGCCTGCTTCGCAGAAGATGGTCATGGAACTCGGCAAGGGACCCTGCATCAAAATCCGCGACGCAGGAATGCTCTCCGATCCGCGCATGGTGGAGTGGATGATCCAAACCGCGGAGAAGGCCAAGATTCCTTATCAGCGCGAAGTGCTGCTGTTCGGCGGCACAGATGCGCGCGAAATTCAGACCTCACGCGCGGGTGTAATCGCGGGCGCGTTATCCATCGCCTGCCGCTATGTCCACTCCGCTTCGGAGATGGTCGATTATGGTGACTTGAAGAATTCGGTGAAGTTGCTGACCGCACTGGTGAGCAAAGATGTAAATCTTTAACACATACGTTATTTATAAAACAAAACGGGTTGACATATTAATATGTCAACCCGTTTTGTTTTGATAATTTTTATTCACACAGCCCACGCCCACAAACCCCAAAGCAAAATCATCAGGATGCCAATTCCAAACATGGCCAGGAATGACCAGCCCCAACCTTTCATCCATGTCTTAGTTGTTTCAAAAGCGATTTTTTTATCTTTCACCCTGCGCCACTCGGCGAGGAATAAACCGGCGGGCGAAGCGATGATCCCGACCAAGGGCGTTAAGAAGATGCTGGCAATGATCCCGGCTGCAAAGGATAAAAGAATCGAACTCCACGGCACATCCTTATCGCGCATGTGTTTGGCGATGATGATGTTATCCACAATGTTGCCAGCAATCATCAACAACGTAATCAGAAAAAAGAGCAGCCAGCCAACCCAGGTCATATGTCCGCTGATGGCTTGCAAAATTGCATAACCCAGCGTGGCAAGCCACATCACAGTGATGCCGGGGAAAACAGGGACGACCAACCCAAACAAGCCTGTCAACAGGATAAGGAAGGTCAGCACCTTCAAAAGTGTTTGCGAGAATAAATCCCAAAAGGCAGGGTCGATCATAAGACCTCTTCCGTAGCACAGACTTAAGTCTGTGCTACATAGCTATATATCCACTCATCCCAGGTCTTTACCAGCCCGGCTTTGACTGGGTTGTTCAGGATATAACCAATAATACGTTTCAGTTCATCGTTGTTGCGGACAAAATGATCGTAACTTTCATCCTGCCAAAATTTTCCGCTGCGGCTCAGTTGCAAATTGGCGTACCGCGAGCTGCGTCCCTTAATCAAGCGCAGCGCCTGGCTAAGAGGAGAAAGACGCTTGGCTTGAGCGTTTTCCCCGAAGTGGGAAAAATCTACCAGCAGATGAACATGATTTGGCATGATACAGTATGCCAGCATGTCGTAACGCATTCCATCCAAACGTCGAATTTCCTGCATGACTATCTGCGCGATCCCTGCCTCGCGCAGATAGGTTGGACCGTGCGCCATCTTATCAAGCCACTTATCATAACGCCCGAAAAATTTCTTTTGAATTTTGTAACGTTCAATCAACAGGGCATTTCCGCTCAAGTTCATCTTTAACCGCCGTTCTTCCTGCTCGAACTCTGCCCGCAATTGCTCAATAACTTCCACAGGGATAGATCCTGCCAACCGAAAAGTGACAAAAAATATCGCGCCTGTAGGATGGATATGCGGCAGGTTACGGCGGTAGAAGGTGGTCATATTTGCTCCGTAGCGCAGGCTTAAGCCTGCGTTACCGAATCACATCAATCCCGCCCATCCACGGGCGTAAGACCTCGGGCACGATGATCGAGCCATCGGCTTGCTGATAATTTTCCATGACAGCGATGAGTGTGCGCGGAAGCCCCAAGCCTGAGCCGTTCAACGTATGCAGGAATTTCGCCTTGCCGCCATCGATTGAACGATATTTGATGTTTGCGCGGCGCGCCTGAAAATCAGTATCATTCGAAATCGATGAGACTTCCAGCCATTCATCGCAGCCGGGCGCCCAGAATTCGAGGTCATAAGTCATTGTTGCGCCGAAGCCGATATCACCTGTGCACAACTGCTTGACACGATACGGAATGCCCAACAACGCGCAAGTCTCTTCCGCATCTTTCAACATCTTCTGATGCAATGCTTCTGATTCTTCGGGCTTACAATAGGTATACATTTCGACTTTATCAAATTGATGTCCGCGTTTAATGCCGCGCACGTCACGGCCTGCGCTCATCTTCTCGCGGCGGAAGCATGGAGTGTATGCCGTGTAAAATTTCGGCAGCGCGGCTTCGTCAAGGATTTCATCCATGTGTAAACCGGTCAGCGGAACTTCAGCGGTCGGCACGAAATAATAATCTTCCTCGTGATCTTTGTATAAATTATCCGCAAACTTCGGCAATTGACCCGCGCCATACACAATCGCGGTCTTCACCATGAACGGTAAATATTCTTCCTGATAGCCCTGTCTAATATGCAGGTCAAGCATCCACGCGATCAACGCGCGCTGCAATCTCGCACCGGCGGCTTGCAAGACATAAAACCGCGAGCCGGTTAATTTTGTGCCGCGTTCAAAGTCAATGATGCCAAGCGCGGGACCCAAATCCCAATGTGGTTTTGGCGCGAATTCAAATTTGCGCGGCTCGCCAATTGTCCTGAGGACGATATTCTCGCTGTCATCTTTTCCGTATGGAGTGCGCGGATCGGGAATATTCGGCAGTGCGGATGCGAGCGCGTTCAGTTCTGATTCAACTTCCGCGACTTGTTTATCCATCTCCGCGATTTGATCACCGACCACGCGCATCACGTCGATCTTCGTCTGACGCTCGGCTGCATCCTTCATCTTGCTGATCTCTTTCGAGACGGTGTTGCGCTCGGCTTTGAGCACTTCCACCTGGGATAATAACGTGCGGCGCTTTTCATCCAACGCCAATATCGTATCCACTGGCGCGGGGTCACTCTGCCGATCTTGTAACGCCTTGCGGACAATATCGGGGTTTTCACGAATCAAATTCATATCTAACATGGCTGCACCTCCGTGTGCATTAATAGAATACGCCCCTCATCCGTTTGCAGGACGAAGGGGCGTTCGTGGTGCCACCTGCTTTCATTGTGCCGGTGAGGGCGCAATCTCGGAGTACTGTAACGGGTACTGCCCGATTCTCTTACAGCGCGTACAGGCTGAAGCCTGTGCTACTCCTACGAGAATGACTCTGGTGAAGGGGATTTCATCCGCTGGCTGGTCGTCTCGCACTGACCGACGACTCTCTGAACAGTTGCCGAATTACTTATCTTCACGCTGGTCTTTCGCCTGATTATACGCAGGGGCGTTTGGTTGTCAATCCTTGTTGCCCATAAAATATTCGGCGGTGGCGTGACCTTCTTGTGAAATGCCTTCGCGCTTGAACACTTTCCATGCGGTCATAAAAATAATTTTGATGTCGAGCCAGAATGACCAGTGATCTACATACCAGACATCGTATTTGAATTTATCCTCCCACGAGAGCGCGTTCCTGCCGTTGATTTGCGCCCAGCCGGTGAGACCGGGGATTACGTCATGCCGGCGGGCTTGTTCGGGGGAATAGCGCGGGAGATATTCCATTAGCAGCGGGCGCGGGCCGACGAAGGACATTTCTCCGCGCAGGATGTTGAGGAGTTCGGGCAGCTCATCGAGGGAGAGCGCGCGCAGAGTCTTTCCGAGGCGGGTCAAACGCTCGGCGTCTGGGAGCAACTCGCCTTGAGTCCCGCGGCGGTTTGTCATCGTGCGGAATTTGTAAATGTGGAAGGGAATTCCCCGCAAGCCGGGTCGCATTTGAGTGAAGAGAATTGGCGTCCCAATAAAAACGCGGATTAAAATCGTAGTTAAGAATATAATTGGGGATAAAATAATCAGTGCAAGTGACGCGAAGATAAAATCGAAGAGACGTTTACTGAAAGGCATGCGAATATTTTACCCTTGATTTATGGTATATTTTACATAGGAGAATTCATATGAATGAGCGAATCCTGATAATTGAAGATGACCAAGCCATCATGAAATTGTTGCAACGTGGTCTGGCTTATGAAGGTTACACAGTGGACATGGCGAACGATGGCCGTATGGGATTGATCGCCGCGCGTGATCATACGCCCGATCTGGTTGTGCTGGATTGGATGCTGCCCGGCATGGATGGTTTGGAAGTCTGCCATCGGCTGCGCACGGGCGGTTCGATTCCGATCATGATGTTGACCGCGAAGGATACCGTGCAGGATCGCATTCAGGGGCTGGATGCGGGCGCGGATGATTACATGGTCAAGCCGTTTAATTTGGATGAGTTGCTGGCGCGCGTGCGTGCTTTGCTGCGCCGCACACAACCCGAGCGGATTCCTGTTTTGAAGTTTGCCGACCTTTCACTGGATACCAGCTCGCGGCAAGCTGCGCGCGGAACCCGGCTTGTGTCTTTGACCGCGAAGGAATATGAATTGCTTGAGTTGTTCCTGCGGCATCCCAAGCAGGTGCTGACCCGCGAAGTGATTTTTGACCGCGTGTGGGGCTATGATTTCGGCGGCGAAAGTAATGTGCTGGAAGTGTATATCCGCTACCTGCGCCAAAAACTGGAAGTCGCTAATGAGATCCGTCTCATTCATACTGTGCGCGGAGTTGGGTATGTGTTAAGGGAAAATCCGTAGGGGGAAGTAAATACGGAAACAGGTAGACAAGTAAACACGGAAACACGGAAAATCGTAAATTGTAAATTGTCAATCGTAAATTAAAAATGTCCCTTCGTCTGCGCCTTACATTGCTGTATTCAACATTTATGGGTGGAATTTTGCTTATCTTCGGCGCGGCTGTGTATATCCTCGTCAGCGTGACGCTGCTTAATCAGGTCGATTCGATGCTGGCGGGCGTGGCGCGCGACATCACGCAGGTGACAAAAGTCAGCGCGATGGGCGAGTTGAATGTGCTCAACCTTCCGCGTCTGGATATGACCGCGAATGCCTTCGTGCAGGTTTGGGGCGGCAACGGCAGGTTGGCTTCCTCATCCCCCGGCATCAGCGGACTGACCACGCCAATCGACCCTGTTGGTTTGAAATCAAACAAAACGATCTATGAATATTCGTATCTTGAAAACGCGCGTTTGCGCGTGTTGACTGTCCCTTTGCAAATTGGCGGGCGGACAATTGGTGTGATGCAGGTCGGCACAAGTTTGAGCGTAATGGACTCAACGCGCAACAATCTGCTTTACATCATGTTCAGCGTGGCGGTGATTGCGGTATTGATCTCGGCGCTCGGCTCGTGGATGTTTTTGGGGCGCGCGCTTTCTCCGCTTGAAGCCATCGCGGATACCGTTGACCAGATCAACCGCGCGGATGATCTTTCGCGGCGCATTCCGTATCGCGGTGAAAGAGAGGATGAGATCAGCAATCTGGTCGAGTCGTTTAATCAAACGCTGGAGCGGCTGGAGTCATTATTTACTTCGCAGCAAAGATTTCTTGCGGATGTGAGCCACGAGCTGCGCACACCGCTGACGGTCATCAAAGGCAACGTGGATTTAATTCGCCGCATGAAAGCAGCGGATGAAGAATCACTCGCCAGTATCGATCAGGAAGCGGGCAGATTAACGCGGCTGGTCGGCGGGCTGCTCATGCTCGCGCAAGCGGAGTCAGGCAAACTCGCGTTGAACTTTAATCCGGTGGAGTTGGATCTCTTGCTGACCGAGGTCTTTACCGAGATGTGTATCCTGGCGGGAAGCAAAGTAAAAGTCCACCTTAACGAAATTGATCAGGTCATGGTCAATGGGGATCGTGACCGCTTGAAGCAAGTCATGTTAAATTTAGTCGCGAATGCAATTCAATACACGCCACAAGGCGAGGATGTTTTCTTAAGCATGAAGAAGATGGGCGATCAGGCGCGCATCATCATCCGCGACACGGGGCCGGGAATCCCCGCCGAGGATTTGCCGCACATCTTCGATCGTTTCTACCGCGCGGAGAAATCGCGCACGCGCTCCACCACTAGCGGATTTGGGCTGGGCTTGTCCATCGCCAAGTGGATCGTGGAGCATCACAGCGGTCACATCGAGGTTGAGTCAAAAGAGGGCAAGGGTACATCGTTTGTGATCTGGTTGTCGGTGGTGGAGTAGTCGTTAGTTGATAGTCGCTTAGTTGGTTGCCAATTTTTACAGGATATTTTACTTCCCGTATCTCTTTCGAATCTCTGGGATGAAATAATCATCGAAGAAGCGATCGACATCGTAATCGGGTTTCCAATTCCAATCATGGCGCGCGAGCGAGTCGTCCACATCTTCGGGCCACGAGTCGACAATTCCCTGGCGGCGCGGATTCGGGTCGAAGTTGATCTGCGCATCCGGGAAGGCTTTCAGCGCGCGCTGGCGGAATTGCTCGGCGGTAATCGCAAACGCGGCGATGTTATAAACTGTGTGGGAGAGGTTTTCGCGCGGCACGTCCATCAACATCAACAAGGATTTAATCGCATCGGGCATTGCCATGAAAGATATTTTCGTATCCGCGCGGACGAAACATGAATATGGCTTTCCCTGCGCAGACGCATGCAGCATCTCGGGACCGTAATCGCTTGTGCCTCCACTGGGAAGCGTGAACGCGCTGATCAAACCCGGGAAGCGGATCGCGCGGAAGTCCGGCATGCTCGGCGGGTTGGGGTCCAAATGTTTTTGCCCGAAATATTTTCCGTAATACATTCCCAATTTTTCGCAGTACAACTTATTGCAACCGTACATCGTGTGCGGCATATTCCATTCGTCTTCCTTCAATGTGCCCGCGCCTGTCTTTGTTTCGATGTTCGGCAACCCGTAAGCGGCAATCGAACTTGGGAATAAAAATTTAACCGCCTTGTTATATTTCTCCGCGCGATAAGCAGCCATCATCAACAGTTGCATCGTGCCTTCCACATTGATGCGATGCGCTTCCTCGGTCGCCACTTCCGCTTTGGATGACAGCGAAGCCGCCAAATGGAAGACCACATCGAAATCATAATCGTAAAAAGTTTTGATCTTGTAAACGAGATCACCCTGCACATGTTCGGCGGAAAGATTTTTTATAGAATCAGGCAGCGGCATAAAATCCGCGGTCACAATTCGATAGCCGCCCCGCTTCGCCAATTCCTGCACCAACGCCTGACCAATTTCACCGCACGCGCCCGTCACAAGCACTTGCTTTTCACTCATGGAGTCACTCCTTTATGCTAGAATAACGTTCAACTTATTTTACGACATTATCAAAATTTTCTTGTCACAAAATGCGCATGATATTTTTATGTTTTCAAACTTGGATAGCGAAAGAAATTAAACACAAAGGACACAAAGGGGCGCTTTCAAAAAAACTTCGTGTACTTAGTGTCTTTTGTGTTAAAGCCTTTGCTCTTTTAATAATATTGCTGATGAGTTCATGCGCCGCCATCGATTCTTTTTTCCCCACCCCCACGCCAATCATCCCGACGGAAACGCCGCGCCCCACTGCCACCACGGTTTGGTTCCCGCCCTCGGTGACCCCCTCACCCCAATTTTTATCCCCCCGCGCGCCCACCCCCGAAATGCGACCCAACGTGGGCGGGACGATTCTCAGCGATGACTTCTCCCGCGCCTCATTATGGGATATCGCCGCATCCGATGAAGCCAGCGCGAGTATCAATCAAAGCAGACTCAACCTCGCTGCGCAAAGTGGAATCTACATGCGCAGTCTGCGGCACGAAACCATCCTCAACGATTATTACGCCGAAATCACAGCCGCGCCAAGCCTGTGCCGCGACAACGACAGTTATGGGATTTTGATCCGCGCCAACGCTGTCGCATATTATCGCTTTGGGTTATCATGCAATCGAATGGTCAGCGCGGAACGGCTCAGCGGAAATTCACGCGAAGTGCTTCAAAAACCGATGATCAGCGGAGATGTTCCGCCAGGCGCAGGCGAAGTCCGCATTGGGATCTGGGCAGTCGGCGCGGACATGCGCTTATTTTTGAACGGGAGATATCAATTCAGCATCAGCAATGCAAACTATCTTACCGGCACAATTGGAGTCTTCATCAACTCCGCAGGGGATACGCCGGTGATCGTCTCATTCTCTGATTTGAGCGTGAGGGAAATTCGATGATTTACGATTTGCGATTTACGATTTACGATTTTTGATTTACGATTGTTGAATACTCAATTTTTATTTTCGAAGCAGGCGGAAATATATCAACAAAAAACAAAAGCGCTGACGATTAAATCACTAATTCCTAAAAGCCATGCTAACCTCCTCCGACATCATCCACCTCCCCTACACACCCGACCTCACCGAAGGCGGAATCGCGTATGCACTGCGCTCGTTATCTTATAACAACACAACCTACAACCGCATGAGTCGCATGGTGGCGGGCGTCGCTGTGGAACTGGCGTTTCGGCGCTATCTTTCACAGAAAAATATTCCGTATGAGATCGCAAGCACGCTGCCCTTCACCGAGCATGACAGGCATGATGTTATGCTGGATAAACGCCGCTGCGATATTAAATCTTTTTTCATTTCATATCGCGAACAAATCTCGAAGATACGCCGCGAGCCTGAAATGCTTTTGGATGTACCTGCGCTTGTTCCCTCCGATATTGACGCGGGGGAAGGGCACACGGATAAAGACTTGTATATCTTCGCCTTTGTTACAGGGTTGAAAGCGACTTTGCAAGGCGATATAAAAAAAGTGATCGAAACAAATCAGCCGCATTATTTTGTTCATATTCTGCCTGAAAAGTGGAGAACCCCCCAGCACTGGAATCCGCTCGGCACGTTGATTCTCAAATCCGAAGCGAATATTGGCGTACAGGTGGAGATCAGCGGGCAAGATGCCGCGCGGAATGATATTACGCGACTGGTAGACCTTTCGCCAAATAGACAAATCCTCGTGAAGGATTCCTTCTATTCGATATCGGCGATCCGCATCAAAAACAATCCCGCTGCGCGTTTGGGAATCTCAATCCAAAAAAACACACACATCATCTCGCCAGCGGATTGGAAAAACATCTGGGTCTACGGCATGGATATCATCCTCGCGGGATTTATCACCCGCGGAGAGTTTCGGCAGCGCGCAAAACATATCCCGCCAGAGACGCGCGTTTTCCAATACAACTCGACGCGTGTAAAAAATCTGGCGGTGCCGATTTCATCGTTGAAACCATTAGAAAATCTATTTACACATATACGGGGATAACGTACGCTGTGCTAAAATAAGTTGAAGAAAAAGGAGATGATTATGTTAGAAACAACCTTTAACATTCGTATTCCAAGTAACATTCTTGACTTGGGATTAACCCAGGAAGAAGTTCAGCGACGGGTTTCTGAGTGGCTGGTGTTTTCACTTTTCTCCGAAGGCAAAATTTCATCAGGCAAAGCAGGAAAATTACTTGGGATAAGCCGCCTTGAATTTATAGAATTATTACGGTCACGCGGAATTGCGTTTATCAATTTCTCAGAAGATGAGATCAAAGAAGAAATCACATCTGTGAAAAGACTTACCCTAAAAACGAGAAAATGATCATTGTATCTGACACGACACCATTGATTGGACTGGCGTCCATAGGCAGGCTTGAAATTCTACATGAGTTGTTTGGCGATGTTTTTATACCGCAAGCGGTTTATGATGAAACTGTTACCTACGGACGCGAAGAGGGATTGGCAAAACAGGAAGTTATCAATGCAAGTTGGATTCATGTTGCGCAAGTACAAGACCGCCTGGCTGTAAATGTTTTACTTGATGAATTGGATTTAGGTGAAGTTGAAACAATCATTCTTGCAGTGGAATTAAAAGCAGATTGGGTATTAATAAATGAGAGAAAAGGCCGGCGTAAACTTTCCCAACTCAATATTTCAAAAATCGGAACGATTGGCATTTTACTTAAAGCCAAAGAACTCGGCTTGATTTCGGTTTTAAAGTCCGAGGTTGAAAGTTTACAAAAAACGGGATTTGCTGTGTCACAAGCGGTCATTGAAGAAGTTCTGAAAGCGGCAGGGGAACAATAAAAATCTCATCTTACGCAGAATCAATTAAAGGAACGAAATAATTCAGGGTGGGCAGGAAATATCCGGATAGTTTTTAAACGGGGAAATATAGTATTTTTAAGGTAATATTATGAAAGATAAAAATGGAATCGATACCACCCAAGCCTGCTCCCAAACCTGCGCAAAAAGCGCGCACCATGAATGCCTTCACCACCACCGTCGGCGTTGCTATTCTGCTCGCCACGCTGTTTACCGCGTGGACGCCGAATAGTTTATTCGCAAGCAGCCTGCAAAAGCAATTAAATTTGATGCTCACGCCGCAAGTGGAAGCGAATACTTTCATTGCCACGCCGCAGCCGCAGTTGCGAATCGGCATTGTCGCGGGGCATAACGGCAACGACTCAGGCGCGGTTTGCACTGACGATAATGGAGAGGTTACATTAACGGAAGCGAGTGTAAACCTCAAGATCGCGAATCTCGTGCGCGGCAATTTAATTTCGCGCGGCTATCAAGTGGATTTGCTCAACGAGTTCGATACGCGCCTGAATGGGTATCGCGCTGTCGCGCTGGTTTCCATTCACAATGATTCATGCGAATATATCAACGACGAAGCCACAGGATTTAAAGTCGCTTCTTCGATGGAAACGCGTGACGTGAACCGCGCGCAGCGTCTGACCGCGTGTCTAGTGGATCGCTACGAAAAAGCAACCGATATGACCTTCCACGAAGGCAGCATCACCGCCGACATGCGCGAATATCACGCCTTCTCGGAAATTGACCCGAACACGATCACCGCCATTATCGAAACGGGATTCATGTATCTTGATCGCGACCTGCTTACAAATCAAACGGAACGCGTAGCGAATGGAGTCACACAGGGTATTTTATGTTTTATGAACAATGAAAATGTCGAACCGACTCCCGCTCCCACGCTTGCGCCATGAGTAAAACATCTGCGGCTCTGCGACGAAGCGCGTTATTTGCAGCGCTGATTCTTACGATCTGCGTCGTCTTTGGCGCAGTCGCGTGGGCAGCAACTGCATCCCCTGCAATGAGCATGAGCATCGCGCCCACGGCAACATATGCGCGTTCATTCGCATTTGCAGAAATCGCCAAGCCGACCTATACCGCCTCGCCGACCATCGCTCCCACGCAAACCCTCGTCCCCACCGCTCAAGTTCAAATTATGCAAGATACGCCCGCGCCCGAATATGCCGCGCCTAATTCACCCGTTTACGGCGGGAACAAATACGTGCTGGTTGACATCTCTGAACAGCACATGTATGTTTACGAAGGAGAAACGCTGGTCTATAGTTTTGTCGCGTCCACGGGGATGCACAGCGCCACGCGCGTGGGAACTTTCAGCGTATTGGATAAAATTCCCAATGCTTACGGCGCAACCTGGGATATCTGGATGCCAAACTGGCTCGGCATTTACTGGGCAGGCAGCATGGAAAATGGCATCCACGCGCTGCCGATCCTCCCAAACGGTGCGACTTTGTGGGCGGGATATTTGGGCGTCCCGATTTCCTATGGCTGCGTGGTGCTGGGAACTTATGACGCGCAACTGCTCTACGACTGGGTTGATATCGGTACGCCGGTTGAGATTCAATGGTGAAAAGCAGGGATGAAGGATGAAGGATGAATTTGAATAGTAACAAAAGGAGTCTTTCAAACGTCAAAGGTTATAATTCAATAAACTTGTCCACGCGTCTACATGTTTCCTTGTTTACCAGTCTACTTTTAACAAAGGCATCTTATGAATAATCTTCCTGCAAGCACAAAGAAACGCAGCTCCATCCTGCCCGCTTTATTGATTTTTATGGGAGGCAGTGTGCTTTTGTTTGCGGCATGGTCTGCGATCAACTCGCCGGTGCTGGCGTCCATTATGAATGCGCCGAAACCGCAGCAAGATGCGGCAAGGTCGCAGCCCTTCGCGCAGGTCAATATCGCCAAGCCGTCCATATCCGCGGTAGGTGCTGATGCGTCTCAGGTGGTGGTGATTCCAATCGCTACAGCGACCCTATCCGCGCAGCCGGAAGTCGTCAACATCCTGCCAACCGTTGAGATAAATCCACAAGTTGAAATTATTCCAACCGCGGAAGTATCCATTTATGTGCCGCCCGCTGATCTGCCTACCGCGGAACAGCCGACGGCTGCGCCTGACGCTTCCTCTCCCGGTGTGATCTACGCCGAGGTGATCGCGGATACGCCGACACCCGAATTTGCAGCGGCACCGACAGTTGCGGCGTACGCGCCGGTGACTGGCAGCGGCGAACATTGGATCGATGTTGATCTTTCGCAGCAGCGCGTCTATGCCTATGAAGGCGATACCGTTGTGAATTCGTTTATCGTTTCGACCGGCACATGGCAAACGCCGACAGTAACTGGCAAATATAATATCTGGGTCAAACTAAAATCCGCGCCGATGTCTGGTCCTGGATATTATTTACCGAACGTTCCCTACGTGATGTATTTTTTTGGGAGTTATGGTTTGCACGGCACGTATTGGCATAATAATTTTGGCACGCCAATGAGTCATGGCTGCGTGAATCTTTCCATCCCGGATTCGGAATGGCTGTATAACTTCTCGTCTGTTGGGACTGTGGTGAATGTGCATTATTAGGGGAAGTAGTCAGGTAAACAAGTAGACAAGGAAATAGGTAGATTGCAAATGGAATTAAAAAAATTATCGCGCCGCGATTTCTTAAAACTTTCCGCTTCTGGTGCGCTTGGATTTGCGCTCACCGAAATGGGATTTGACCGCGTGTTCGCCGCGCCGCCGCCCGCCTCGAAGGGACGCATCATCGTCAGCGGTGTTCAGCTTTTGGATGCGCCCTTACTCAACGCAAAAGAAATCACCAAATTTGGCATTGACATCGCAGTTGATCTCAAAGGCGAAGTGGAAGGCGATGCGGGCTATGGAAATCCCTTCAACAAAACATGGTATCAAATCGAAGATGGTTACGCCTATTCAGGTTTCATCCAACCGGTGGAGTTCAACTATCAAAAACCCGTGTACGAAATCCACCCCGAAGGTCAGCTCGGTGAGATCTGCGTGCCGGTCAGCATATCCCGTCTTGACCCTTATACCTATTCGAAAAATGGATATCGGATATATTATGGCAGCGTACATTGGGTGAAAAAAGTTGTAATTACGCGTGAAGAAAAAAGCATCTGGTACGAAATATATGATAGCGAGCTCAAGACTTCGTATTATGTTCCCTATCACGATATGCGTCTCATGGCAGATGAAGAATTAACTCCGCTCTCACCGGAAGTTCCCACAGCCGATAAATTCATTATGGTTGATCTGCGCACGCAAATGGTGACGGCCTTTGAGGGAGATAAAATGGTCTTCTCGACGCGCTGCTCCAGCGGCGGGGAAGGAACGAGTACCCCGACAGGCGAATTTTCCACCTTTAATAAATGGTCTTCCTTCCACATGACCAATCAAGATGAGGAAGGCGCAACGACTCCCTACCACCTGCCCGGCGTGCCGTGGACATCTTATTTTACAAATGCTTTCCATGGCTTTCACGGAACGTACTGGCATAACGATTATGGCCGCCCGCGCAGTCACGGCTGTATCAATTTAAGATCAGAAGACGCAAAATGGTTATATCGCTGGAGCACGCCCACCGTTCCGGCGCGTGAAGATAATCGCAACCTGCCCGGTCAAGGGACGCGGGTGCAGATCGTGTAATTCCACAAACCAAAGGAGAGATAAAATGAGTTCAGCTTTCGATTTTAACCAGTATGTACTAAAACGACAGTTCATGGCATTGGGTGGAAAATTCCGCGTGTATGCGCCGGGTGAAAAACTTGTATTGTACGTCGAGCAGAAGTTGTTCAAAATTCGCGAGGATATCCGCGTATATTCGGATGAAAGCAAAACGCAGGAAGTGCTGACCATCAAAGCGCGCCAGATCATAGATTTCTCCGCCGCGTATGATGTGGTGGACAGCGCCACCGGTCAAAAAGTGGGCGCCATGCGCCGCAAAGGACTCGCATCCATACTGCGCGATGAATGGGAAGTGCTTGACGTAAACGATAACGCGGTTGGCAAACTCTTTGAAGACAGCATGGGGCTGGCATTACTGCGCCGCTTCCTGAGCAATCTCATCCCGCAGAATTATGATTTGCTCATCGGCACAACCCGCGTCGCTGATTTCAAACAGAACTTCAATCCGTTCACCTACTCATTGAACATTGATTTCAGCATGGATACCACCAAACAGCTCGACCGCCGCCTCGGACTTGCCGCCGGCATCCTGCTTGCCGCAGTCGAAGGCAAACAACAGTAATTTATCCTCTTTCCTCTTTCTTCTTTTCAAAGAAGAAAGAGGAAAGAAATATTGAATTCATCCCTATGACCAACCAACCTCTTTTTATTGGATTAGTAACAGATGAAGACGGCAAATCTGTGGAATCCGGATTTATTGGCAGCCAGCCTTGTTACGTTATCAACGATGCGGGCTTCCGCCGTCACGTTCCCGCGGAGCAGATCGACCGCGCCGTGCTTGCCCAAATGGCGGAAATGATGAAAGGCCATGAAGACATCCTTTCAGAACAAACCGCGAAAATGCTCGGGCAGAATGACCCCTTCTCCAAGGCGATGATCGAACAGCAGATCAAGAACATCGACCAACAATTTGAAGCGTTGATGCAAACCGGCATGCCCGATGAAATGCGCGCCTATCTCGGTATGATTGGCTTTAAGATCATCGTCAACTATCACGGTGAAATCATCCGCGTGGAGCAGCCCGGCGCCTCAGGCGGTGATGAAGGTGATGACGAATAGATTGAATTTCCACGTTAAATTATAGATTAGGGATTTTTTGGGGAATTCAAAGGGAAGTATAATCATTCCATGACTGAAAATCTTGAAAATACACAACCTACTCAAATTGAAAATACGCAGCCCTCTCAACCTGAGAGCGCACAACCTGTAGAACCTGCTCTTGATGACACCCAGCCCATCAAACCGATCAAAAAGCCCTCGCGCTGGCGTTCGTTTTTCATCGGGCTTTTAGGCTTTCTCGTACTGGTCGGGCTGGGCGGATATGGCGGGTACGCCAAAGGAATTAATGACCGCACAACCGTGGAAGAAACCGTTGTTTCAAAACAACTGATGGAGCAATATCAACTCGCGCTCGTGGACTTTCAATTTGGACGATATGAAATCGCGAAGCAGCGCCTGGAATATATCATCGCAAAAAATCCCAGTTTTCCCGGTGTAAAGGAGAAACTGACCGAAGTCCTGGTGATGAGCGTCATCCCCACATCTACACAAGTACCCACCGTTACGCTCACCCCTGATTCCAGCGGCGCGGAAAATGCCTATCTGCGCGCACTCCAGTTGAGCAACGCGCAAGATTGGCAAAACGCCCTAAGCGCGCTTGATATCATCCGCAAGATCGACCCGAACTATAAAACCGCGCAGGTAGACGGCATGTATTACTTCGCGCTGCGCAATCTTGGTCACGACCTGATCCTCAAACAAGGCAATCTGGAAGGCGGAATTTACAATTTGACCCTGGCAGAACGGTTTGGGCCCCTCGATAACACATCCGTTCAACTGCGCGAAGGCGCGCGTATGTATATCATCGGCGCAAGTTTTTGGGAGCTCGATTGGCAGCAAGTGGTCAACTACTTTTCACAAGTCAGCCCTAATATTTGGGACGGGGATATGACCGCCGAGAAGCGACTAGATTTTGGGCTTATGCGCTATGGAGATCAACTATTCGACGATAAGGATTATTGCGGCGCCTACGATCAATATAACAAGGTTATTACATTGGACGAAAAATCATCTGCGCGCATGAATAAATCCTTCTCTGTTTGTTACCCGCCCACCGAGGTACCAGTAACAGAAGTAGTCCCCACCCCGTAACCGATGGAAACACCTCCCGCATGGGTCATGGCGCTGATCTACTGGATGCATTTACTCGCAACCGTCACGTGGATCGGAAGCCTCGCCGCGATTAATTTGCTCGTCCTGCCCGCCTCACAGCGGACGCTGGATATTAACGCGCAACTGCGATTTATCACCGCCCTTCAAAAAAGACTCGAACCGCTCGCGTGGTTTTGCATGGGATTGCTGCTCGCAACCGGCTTATTCCAAATGAGCGCCAACACGCACTACAATGGCTTTCTGGATACCAGCACACAATGGTCGTTATCCATTTTGGTCAAACATGGTTTGGGTGTGATTATGGTTGTCGTCAGTGCCATACAAACCTGGGAAGTCATCCCCAACATCCAACGCACACTGATGAAAAAAAGCGGCGTAAACGAGGAAGAACTCGCCAAACTTCAGAAGCGCGAAACACTGTTGCTGAGAACAAACTTTATCCTCTCCGCACTGATCCTCGCCGCCACCGCTTTTGCAAGAGCCTCTTAAATAGATCACTTTACGCAATCAAAACTCCTAAGGAGTGAAATGATTATAGATTTGTAAAAAGCCAGCACGATAACCCCGAAGGGGTGTCATGTTTTTGAGCACAAATTATGCCATCCCTTCGGGATTTGAACTGCATGCTTTATTCTATAATCCTATCATCCCTTCGGGATTGAGGCCTGAGTAAGTGATTAAATAAAAACTCCGAGATTTTTATGATCTCGGAGTTTTTATTTTTACAGAGTTATCAATTGTGGAGCCGGAACACCGGTTAGATCATACGCCATCGCGCCGGTGATTCTAACGGGCACGATCTCGCCCACTTTTGCCTGTCCTTCAATAAAGACCATACCGTCAATTTCGGGCGCGTCGCGGTAGGAACGTCCAATCGAGATGCCGTTGTCAAATCCTTCTACCAGCACATCCAGCGTTTTACCGACATACGATTGATTCACTTGCAGTGAAATTCCCTGCTGCAATTCCATCAAACGCTCGTAGCGCTCCTGCTTGACCTCGGCGGGAACGGGATCTCCCAGCGGCGCGGAGGTTGTCCCAGGCTCAAACGAAAACTGGAATGCGCCCACGCGGTCAAAGCGGATCTCTTTCACGAAATCGTACAAGGCTTGATATTCCTCATCCGTTTCGCCGGGATAACCGACAATGAACGTCGTGCGCATCGCGAGGTCGGGAATTGTCGCGCGCATTTTTCCAAGCGTCTTATAAACCCAATCCATATTTGAAGGGCGCTTCATGCGATACAACGCTTTCGGGTGCGCATGTTGCAGCGGCATATCGAGATACGGCAAAATCTGTTTGCGCGTCGCCATCACTTCAATCAATCGGTCAGTGACATAACCGGGATACGCATACATCACGCGGATCCAATCCATATCCGGCACGGAGTCAGTTAACTGCTCGAGCAGAATCGCGAGTCCGTCTTTCATCCCAAGATCGTGACCGTAATCGGTAGTATCCTGTGCGATGAGCACCAACTCGCGCACGCCAGAATCGCGCAAGATACGCGCTTCATTGATAATCGATTCGATAGGACGTGAAACCGCGGTGCCTTTGATCAACGGGATCGCGCAGAACGCGCACGGACGGCGGCAGCCATCCGCTACTTTGATGTAGGCGCTTCCACCTGCGACGCTGACGCGCAGCGCATCGTGTTCATCCGAGCCGACAACAACTGCGGCTTCGGGCAAATGATAGATCGGCTCAGGATGCGTCCCTGTGCGTGCTTCTTTTACAACTTGCACAATATCCATCCAGCGGCGCGTGCCGAGAATGCCATCGATGCCCGGAACTTTTTGAGCAACCTCAACACCGTAGCGCTGCGTTAAACAACCCGCCGCGATCAGCGTTTGGCCTTTGCGTTTTGTTTTTGCAAACTCGCCCAGCACGCGATACGATTCTTCTTTTGCAGGACCAATAAAGCCGCAGGTGTTTACGATCAACACAGAAGCCTTGTTCGGGTCATCCATCGATTGATAACCATCGCGCAAAAGCAACTGCGCCATTGAATCGGAATCAACCGTATTCTTTGCGCATCCAAGCGAAACCAAATGAAATGTATTTTTTGTCACGTTATTTTCCTAACTATAAATTTTTATTTTTCACTGTACACACAACCCCTAAAGGTCTGTTTTCCTTCGTAAATTTTTGATTAACAAAAAGACCTTTAGGGGTTTTACGAGGGAAATATAAGGTAGAGAATTTTTTTATTCTACGGACTCGGCGGCGTAAATGTCGGCGTTTGCGTCTCTGTAACGGTTGGCGTAATCGTCACCAGCGGAGTATTCGTCGGCGTCGGCGGGATCGTTGCAGTGGGCGTCGCGACTCCGGTGATCAAATATACACGACTGACCACCTCCCCTACGTTGCCCATCAAACCAAGATCGCTGCCATTATAAGTAACGCGCAATGCAGCAGCATTGCCTGTCAAGATCACCACCTGATCATTTGCCTCAAATGTTTTTGTCTCACGCGGCGAAAGCCGTCCTTCAAATGAAACCTCACCATCCACTGAAATTCGCACAAAGACACGCTCCAATGCGAATACACTTACCGCCACATTCGCAGTGCTCGCCAGCGTCGGCGCATTCAATGTGAGCTGCGCATCCAATGTCGGCGTGGCTAATTTTTCATCCACGGGTACAAACGTCAGGCCAATTGATTCTGTCGGCGCATTATTTCCAATCACATCCGCGATGGAAAGCGCAGTCGGCGCGGCGCTCTTTACCTCTTGCGAAGAGACCACGCGCCCCACACCCCAGATCGCAAGCGCCACCAACACCGCAATCATCACCACCCCAAAGATTAGATCGCCTGCGATAAATCCGCGCAGCATGGGCATGGATGGATTCACCTGAGTCTGAATTTTCTCGCGCGGCGTTTCCGCATACTTCTCATGGCGGCGCGCCTGCAATCCATCCGCAAAGCGCAGCAGGATCGTATCCGCATCCATATCGAGGAAGGCCGCATAATTCGCCAACATGCCGCGCGTTTGCACAGGCGAGGGCAACTTATCGTAATCGCCCAATTCCAAAGCGCGGATAAATGCAGCGCGCAATTTTGTGTGGCGTTCCACTTCCTCCACCGTCAGGCTGATCAACTCGCGGCGCTCGCGCAACTGCGCGCCGATCTCGGTGAAAATTTTATCCGCGGGCAGCAATGGCTCGCGTGCTTCTACAACAGGCGCGGGCGCTTCTTCTTTTGATTCAGATATGGATTCTGATTCAATCGCGCTGTTTTTGATTCGGGATTGGAAGATGGTACGTAGCCTCGATATCAGACTCGGACGCGCCTCTTCTTTAACCTCGGTTTGATTCGCCTCAGCGGGTTGAATCTCATCTTCAGTTTTTTCTTCGTGGGTCGGGTTGTCAACCCGACTTGCATCCACAACTTGCGCGCGCCGACCAAACCACGAAGTCAGGAAAAAACGCGCAGGTTTTTCCTCATCCGGCAAGACAGGGCTTTCCGTCTCCGCCAGATTTACTTCGGGTAGCGGCCCGCTCACTTCAAACAGCGGCGCATTTTTTTGAATGTCGGCGATCATCTCGTCCAAATTTAATTCGAGATATTCGGCATAGTTGCGCAAAAATCCGCGTCCCTGCGCAACGGATGGCAGCGCGGAGTAGTCATCGGCCTCGAATGCCTGCAAAAAAACAACGCGGATACGCGTATCCGCAGCGGCTTTTTCAAGCGTGAGGTAGCGAGATTCGCGTTCTTTCTTTAATCGTTGTCCAATTGATTCGAGCATAAATGTATTCTACCGCTTATTGCACATGTTATTCGTTGGCTGAATTTACAAGTTGAATTGGAATTCCAGTTTGGCTATTTATGCGGCACTCCGTAATACAAACATCACCGACTTGCGCCGGTGATGTAATCTTTATTCTGTTGCAGTTGCGGGTTCTTCAGTTGCGGGTTCTTCTGTTGTTGCTGCTTCTGTTTTTTCTTCTTTGGCTTTGTTTGCGGCTTTTTTCGGCTTCTCAAATTTTTCGGGATGTTCCGTTATGCTTTCAGCGGTTTCACCTTCGCGGTAAACAACGATCTTGATTTCAGGAACAAGATCCATCGTCAGGCGGATGTGAGCGGTGAACTCGCCAAGTGCGCGGATGGGTTGAATATCAACCTGCTGGCGTTTGACTTCAAAGCGAACTTTTTCGGTGAGCGCGGTGGCAATATCCTGCGTGGTGATCGAACCATAGAGTTTGCCGGTGTCGCCTGCCTTGGCAGGGAATGTGAGCGAGACTGCCTTGATCTGGTCGGCGAGGCCTTTGAGTTCTTCGTTCTGTCCTTTGCGGCGGACCTCAGCCTGTGATTTGATCTTCTCAATTTGTTTCATTGCGCCTACAGTGGCAAGCACAGCGAAACCTTGCGGAATGAGGAAGTTGCGTCCATAACCATCGGCAACTTTCTTAATATCCCCAGCATGACCTAATTTGTATACATCTTTAACAAGCATTACTTTCATTTTATAAGCCCTTTTCTTAAAGTGGAGTCAGAGACGAAGGGTACTACGTCCTGCGGGCCAAGATTGTACCATAAAGGGGACTTTTTCTTGTCAAGCAGGGCAAATCCGATTAAGATAAAGCCATGCCAAATATTCCAATCAACTTTCGCCGTGTTGCAGCCTTCATTGGTATTTTTATTTTGTTTCTATTGATAGTTGAGTTCAACACGCGCCTTGAGGAACTAAATCGCCTGAGCGATCAGCGTGATGAGATTCGCGCGCGGGCTACGCAGTCGGCGCAGACGCAATTCGCTTTGCAAACCCAGGTTGCGTACGCAGGTTCAACTGCGGCGGTGGAAGATTGGGCGCGGACAGAAGGACACTATATAAGAGAAGGCGACCAGCCTGTGATTCCCATTGGGCAGCCCGGCAGCGACCCTGTGGTGGTTGCTACGCCTACTGTTATCCCCACCCTTATAAAAAATTGGGAAATCTGGTGGAAGTTGTTCTTTGATAAATAAGTGACATATTTTGCGAGATAAATTTCCCCTACCCTGTCATTCATGATGATCAGCTTACAGATTTACATTGCCTGTCTTGGACTCCTTGTATTAATTACAACAGGTATTATTTATCGCGTTTTTCTTGAACCCCAAAGAGCCGGTTCGCGTACATTTGGTCTTTTAATATCCTCCATGACGATCTGGGCGTTCTTTTATTTGCTTGAGATCGTTCTCCCCGACCTTTCCCAAAAAATAATCACACGAAAAATTTTATATCTTGGCATGACGCTATCAGGTCCTTTCTGGCTGGCGTTTGCTTTTAGATATACCGTCTTAAGTGAATGGTGGTCAAAACATGGGCGTATTGCCCTGCTGACCATTCCCGGCGTGATCGCATTTTCACTAGGGTTGACCAATGAATACCACCATTTCATCTGGCAATCTTTAAAAATGCCAGTCAGCAGATTGAGTCCACTTGAGATTACATACGGACTTGGATTCTGGGTTTACGCTGTCATCTCATATATGTTTATTGCAACCGGAATATTTATTTATATATATGTTTATCTGCGCTCGCCGAAATATTTGCGTAAACAAACGGGCATCATACTGCTGGGTGTTTTGGTGACGGTGATCTCAAATGTAATCTTTCTGGCAGGAATATTCCCATCCAATATTGACCCAACTCCGCTTTCTTTTGCAATGACCGCGCCTTTGCTGGCAATCGGATTTTTCCGCTTTGGGTTGTTCAATCTCTTCCCGATTGCCGCGCCGCTGATCATCGAAAACCTGCGCGACGCAGTGATCGCGGTGGACGAGCAGAATCACATCACGAATATCAACCTTGCAGCGAAGAAGTGGTTCAACATCAACGACAACAAGATTGGATCTCCTGTTTTTGAGATCCTGCCCAAACCTAATATGTTCAAGGATAAGTGGGATGTAATTGACGCAAGAGTCAAATTCAAAATGGAACTTAACGGGCAGCGCGCCTGGTACGATGCAACGATCACACACTTGCACAAAAGCGATGACACCCTGCTCGGGCGCGTTATCGTCTTCCACGACATTACCCACGAGCAGGAACTGCTCGAAGCCGAGTTCCGTCATTCCACACAAATGGGATTGCTGGAGGAAGTTGGCAGGCAAATTTCAGATAACCTCACAGAAAAAGATATCCTGCAGCATTCGGTGAACGCCATCGTCAATCACTTTGGATATGCAGAAGCAGCGATCTCCATATTAACAAAAGACAACCGGCTCGAAGTTACCGCCATTAACGGCACACAGGATTTTGGATACAAGCCGGCTTTCAAACAGGAAATAGGCAACGGCATTATCGGTCACACTGCGGAAATAAAAAAGACCTATATCGCAAACGATGTCTCTAAAGATCCTTATTATTTTTCAAGTGATGAACGTTACGGCTCTGCAATTTGCATCCCTCTCATAAATGAAAAGAACCTGTTGGGTGTCTTGTATATCGAAAGCGCCAAGCCAAATGCCTTTAATACGGATGACATCCAAACCCTCGAAACGCTTGTGAATCAGATCGCATCCGCCATTCAGCGGGCGAGATTATATGCAGATACACGCGAACATTTACAGGTCATGTCGGCAGTGCAATCCATAGCCCAGGTCATTTCATCCTCGCTTGACCTGGAGCGGATCTGCGCCTCGGTGGTAAACGTGCTTAATTTTTCATTCGGATATACCCACATCAGCATTTATTTACTGGAAAATGATTACCTGCATTTAGGCGCGCAAATTGGATTCTCTGAAGAACTGATCCTTGAAAAAATCCATGTCAGTCAAGGTATCAGCGGGCGGACGATCGAAACGAAAAAAACGCAATTTATTCAGGATGTCACAAAAGAACCAGATTTTATACGCACCTCACCCGATGTGATCAGTGAAATTTGCGTCCCTCTGTTAAAAGATAATACGATATTGGGAATGCTCAACGTGGAAGGCATGATCGATTCTCCCATCACCCAAAAAGACGCGGATATGCTCAACATACTTGCAGGTCCCATCGCGCTCGCCGTCGATAACGCCCGCCTGCACGCGCAGGTAAAAATTATCGCCATGACCGACGCCGTCAGCGGACTATCCAACCGCCACGCATTTGAAGAAACCCTGCAAACAGAAATAGAACGCGCGATACGCTCAAATATCCCGCTCTCGCTCATCATCTTTGACCTTGATTCATTCAAAGTTTACAACGACACTTGGGGACATCCCGCCGGTGATAAACGCCTCAAGGCAACCGCAGACCTTATCCGCGGTAATTTAAGAAAGTATGACGTTGCCGCGCGTTATGGCGGCGACGAGTTCGCCATCATCCTGCCGGACACGGATCAGGAAGGTTCAACTTTATTTGCAAAAAGACTTCTCGCAGCCGCACAAGCAAGCGCCCCCGAATCCGCCACTACCGGCGAAGCGGTCGCGGGATATACCTTAAGTATCGGCGTCGCCACCTTCCCGTACAACGGCAATACATTTGAAGCGCTCGTGCTCGCAGCCGATCACGCCGAGCTGATCGCAAAACGCCTCGGCAAAAATCGCATCATCATCGCAAGTGACCTGGAAAAATGAACCGATTACAACTCTTCCCCATCTCCGCAGAAATTAAAGAAAATAAATTATCCATTGCAGGGCATGACCTCGCAACATTGACAAAAGAACATGGCACACCGCTGTATCTTTACGACCGCGCAACAATGGACTCCGCAGTTAGCGATTATCAATCGGCGCTGCAAAAATATTATCCCGCGCCCGCCTCCATCACTTACGCGGGCAAAGCGTTTTTATGCAAAGCCATCGCGCAATGGACTCAACAAAATAATCTATGGGTTGATTGCACCGGCGAAGGCGAGATCGCCATTGCAAAAGCGGGCGGCGTTCCGCGCGAAAAGATTTTGGTGCACGGCGTAAATAAATCGCAAGCAGATTTGAATTCCGCTCGCGAATATGCGGCCACCCTCGTAGTAGACAACCTCACCGAATTGACTCGCATCCTCGATAACGCGGATCTTCCTTTCCCACAAATCTGGTTGCGGCTGCTCCCCGGTATTGCCGTGGATACGCATCACGTCCACACGCAGACCGGTCAGCATGACAGCAAATTCGGCATGACCCGCGCAGAAATTCTGCAAGCCGCCGCGTTTTGCAAAGAACACAATTTACCTTTGAATGGAATTCACTTTCATCAAGGCTCAAACTTCCGCGACGCATCCCCATTGCAGCAAGCCATCGAAACCGGACTTGATCTCGCCAAAGAAATCGGATTCGCAAATGAATGGCATTTCTCCCCTGGCGGCGGATGGGGCGTGGCGTATCACGAAGACGAACTCCCCCAACCCGATACAAACGAATACGTGCGCGTGATCGCGGAGCATGTCATCAACGGCTGCAACTCACGCGGACTTGCGCTTCCGCACTTGCACCTCGAACCGGGGCGCAGCCTCGTCGCGCGCGCGGGGGTTGCGATCTACAAAGTTGGCGCGATCAAACGGCGGGAGAATAAAATTTGGGTGCTAACCGATGGCGGCATGACCGATAATCCGCGCCACGCGATGTATGGGGCGAGATACTCTTGTTTAGCGGTATCAAACCCGATGGGAGAAAATGTCGCGCAGGTTTCCATCGCGGGACCGTATTGTGAATCAGGTGATGTCGTCATCGAAGATTTACCCATGCCCGAAATCCATGTGGATGATCTGCTCGCCATTCCCGCTGCGGGCGCATATCACTTGAGCATGTCATCCAACTACAACGGCTCGCGCAAACCTGCTGTATTGTGGCTTGAAGAGGGCAGCGCAAAAGTGATCGTAAAACGCGAAACTGTAGATGATCTATTAAGGCGTGATTTGGGTTTGTAGTTTTTAAAACACAAAGGACACGAAGTACACAAAGGTTTTCCTTCGTGATCTTCGTGTCCTTTGTGTTAAAGCACTTTTACTCCCACGGCAAAAAAGCCTCGCGGTGCTGCGAAAACTCACCGATGGCTTTTTCATAATCATCGGGCCTGCCGATGTCGAGCCAATAGCCGTCAAACGGAAAGACGTTCACTTTTTGTTTATCCTGAATGAGATTGATCATCAACTCAGGCAGGTCAAGCCGTTGATTGGGCTTGATGTAATTTAAAATCGCGAGTTCAAAAATATAAATTCCCATGCTGACCGAATAATGATAAGTAGGTTTTTCAATATAGTCCGTGATCCAGTTATCGGAAGAATACTCGATCACGCCAAGGTCGATCTTGACATCACGCTGATATGAAGCCACGGTGGCAATCGCTCCGCGCGCGCGGTGATACGCGAGCATGGCACTGTAATCAATCGTGGTCAGTAAATCCCCATTCATCACAAGAAATGTGTCATTGAGATTTTTCACCAGCGCGATTGGACCCGCCGTACCCAACGGCTCTTCTTCGCGTGAATAATCAATATTCACACCGAATTTTTTTCCATCACCGCAGTACGCCATCAGCAACTCTGCAAGGTGACCCACGGCAAGCGTGAGATCACGAAAGCCGTTATGCGCCAACTGGCGCATGACAATTTCTAAAATGGGAATATCGCCGATTGGCATGAGCGGCTTTGGGAAAACAGTTGTATAAGGGGCAAGGCGTGTGCCTTTACCACCTGCAAGAATAATTGCATGCATGATTACACCGTATATTGGTCTGGTTTATAAAGGTCAAGATGAGCGGAGATCCACTCAACGGTGGCGCGTAATCCTTCGTCGAGAGAAACTTGCGGCTGCCAGCCGATCAACTCGCGGGCTTTTTGATTCGACGCCCACAACTTCATCACTTCACTTTTTCCCGGGCGGATGCGTTGAGAATCAGTAATCACTTTTGGATGTCTGCCAATGATCGTAAATATTTTCTCGACCAAATCTCCAATGCGGATGGTATTGTCATTGCCGAGATTAATTTCCTGCCCGAGGATATTCTCCGCTTCTGCGATGCGCATAAAGCCGTCGACCGTATCCGCGACGAAAGTGAAATCGCGCGAAGGTTCAAGACTGCCGAGTTTGATCTCATCGCGCGTCAGCGCCTGCGTAATAATGGTGGGAATCACCGCGCGCGTTGATTGGCGCGGACCATAAGTATTGAACGGGCGCAGCGTCACGACCGGCACTTCAAAGGAGCGATAAAAACTCTCCGCAATTTTATCCGCGCCGATCTTGCTCGCGGAATATGGCGACTGTCCCTGCAATGGATGCGCCTCATCAATCGGCACATATTGCGCTGTGCCATACACTTCACTTGTGGATGTATGCACCACGCGCCGCGTTTTGAATTCACGCGCAGCCGTTAATACATTCAGCGTGCCCATCACATTTGTTTCGATCACCTCGCGCGGATGGACATACGAATACGGAATCGCGATCAGCGCGCCGAGATGAAAAATGGTATCCGCATCACGAGCCGCGCCGCGTACTGCTTCCGTGTCGCGCAAGTCGCCGTGAACAAGTTCCAGTTGTGAAAGTATTTCCGGGGGAATTTGGCGTAACATGCCTACATCATTTCGTGAGTTGTAACGGGTGAACGCCCGCACGCGCGCACCTTCCTTCACCAATCGTTCTACAAGATGGCTGGCAATAAACCCACCTGCGCCTGTCACAAGTACTTGCCTGCCTTTCCAATTCATAAATCTGCTCCGTTTTATTTTTTTTAAAGATTATACTCTTGAGATATTCACCAGAATCAAAAAACACGAGGCAAAATGAAAATCCGATCGATTACATATTTCTTAAATCCAAAATATCCGCTCGATGAAAACGCTTTGCTAAAGGCAGGAGAATTTCTTGCACGCGCAAGAGCGGCTTACGAAAGCGCTGGCTACGAAGTGCAAATGACGCGCCTTGCCACAACGCCATTTCCAAAACTATTAAACGGTGATGTTAAAAAACTTCCGCGGCTGGCACAGGAAATTGCAAAACAATTGCCGCGTATCGGCGTTGACTATGCTTCATTAGGCCCTGCATTAATAGAATTCCCCGAAAGTTACGCCATCATCCCCGAAGCGATCTCTGCCAGCGAAGGCGTTTTTTTCGGCGGTGTGATGGCGGATAAACAAAACGGGATTTCACTTCAAGCCATTAACGCCTGCGCGCGGATCATTCAACAAATTTCAACGGTCACACCCGATGGATTTGCAAATTTACGCTTCGCCGCGCTGGCAAATGTTCAAGCTGGCGCGCCGTTTTTTCCCGCCGCATACCACGACAGCGACATGCCCGCATTCGCAATCGCAACTGAATCCGCGGATCTTGCGGTAAGTGCATTTAGCGAACAACGAACGATGGACGATGGGCGACGAGAATTAATTTCATCCATCACAAAGCACGGACAAGCCATCGCGCATATCGCCCAAGCCCTAATCCCTGATCCCCAATCCCTAAATTTCGGCGGCATTGATTTCTCCCTCGCGCCTTTTCCAGATGACGCCCATTCGCTCGGTAACGCGGTTGAAAAAATCGGCATCCCAAAAATTGGTTTGCACGGATCACTTGCCGCCGCCGCGATTCTCACAGAAGCGATTGACCGCGCCGATTTTCCCCACACCGGTTTCAGCGGATTTATGCAGCCCATCCTCGAAGATTCGATCCTCGCGCAGCGCGCCGCTGAAGGCACGCTCACGATCAAAGACGCGCTGCTGTATTCCACCGTATGCGGAACGGGACTGGATACGATTCCGCTCCCGGGCGATACGACCGCCGAGCAGATCGCCCCGCTGTTATTGGATTTATCCGCGCTTGCGCTGCGCCTCGATAAGCCGCTGACAGCGCGATTAATGCCCATCCCCAATAAAAAAGCGGGCGACGATGCAAATTTCGAATTCGCATTTTTTGCGAATAGTAAGATCATGAAACTGGAATCAGAGCCTTTGTCTGCTCCGCTCGCGGGAAGTGAATCATTCCATATTCAAGCGCGTCAACGAGGATAACTCAACATGGATTTACAACTCGCAAATAAAGTTGCCATCGTCACCGGCGCAAGCCGCGGCATCGGGCGCGCCATCGCACAGACCTTATCCAACGAAGGCATGAAACTCGTGCTCGCCGCGCGCTCATTGGATGGTTTGCAAGAGACAGAAAAATTATGCAGCACGGAATGTCTCTTAATAGAAATTGACTTAAGAAAACCAGAATCTGCTGAGATACTCATTGCTGGAGCAATCCAAAAGTTCGGACAAATTGATCTGCTGGTCAACAACGCAGGCGCAACCAAACGCGGAGATTTTTTCACGCTCAGCGATGAAGATTGGCAAGACGGCTACGCGCTCAAGTTTTTTGGCGCCATGCGTTGCTGCCGCGTCGCGTGGATGCATCTGCAAAAAACGCAGGGAAATATTATTATCATCTCCGGCATTGGCGGACGCACAGGCAGCGCAGAATTTACAATTGGCGGCTCGGTCAATGCAGCATTGCTCAATCTCACCAAGTCACTTGCAGATCGCGGTACAAAAGATGGAATCCGCGTGAATGCAATTAATCCCGGCTCGATCGCAACAGAACGATTGACCACACGCATCAAAAACTACGCGGCCGAGAATCAAATGGATGAAGTCACCGCCGCAAAACAGATGTCACAAAAAGCAGGCATCGCGCGCTTCGGCGAACCGGATGAAATTGCCCGCGCCGTTGCCTTCCTCGCTTCACCACAGGCGGGCTACTGTCAGGGCGTGATCTTCGATGTGGATGGCGGGCAAACGCGCACCTTGTAAAAGAGTATTAAACACAAAGGACACGACGGACACCAAGAAAAGATGTTAACTCACCTTGCGCACCCAAGCGTGATTCCCTGAGCGTTAGCGAAGGGTCTCTGAGATAAACGTAGAGGCTCTTCGCTCCGCTCAGAGCGACACTCTCTAAGGTGAGATGTTAAATTCCTTTGTGAACTTCGTGTCCTTTATCTTTAAATTTTTTCTCTACCGTACATTATTAAAATGGGACGCTGATGAACGCAGAAAACGCAGATTTTTTCTTTTTCATCAGCGAAATCAGCGTTTTTCAGCGTCCAAAAAAAGTTTTGTATGGTAGAGAATAATTTTTTACTCCCGCCAGTATTCTCCCCCGCCGCCTTCGCGTTTCATCAGCCCATAGCCGACCAATTCGCGCCGCAAACTGGCTGTGTCTTCATGATACTTGCTGAGTATCTCGTTCACTTTTTTTTCACTATATCTTTTATCAACTTCAAAAGATTTCAGCACGTAGCGCAGAATGGCTTCCAGTTTTTTACGCTGGGCGGGAATTGTCTTCAGGCTGCCATCTTTACGCACATAATCTTTAATCACTTTGTTATCGTATGCATCAGCATCCACATCCACAACGGAGGCGGCGAGGTTTTCCTGCGAAAACAAATTCCGCGATTTGCTTTGTAACGCTTTCTCGTCCAACTGATAAACGTTGTAATAGCTCTCCGTCTTCGCGCTGACCAGACCCACCTGCGCCAGTTTCGCAAGATGATGTGAAACCGTGGAAGGTTTTAGATCAAGCAGCGCGGCCAGTTCCTCCACGCTGTAAGGCTGCTGCGCGAGTAATCCAACGATCTTGAGACGGTTTGCGTCCGCGAGTGCCTTGAAAAAAATAACCATTTCATCACTCATGATTAAGCCTCACGAATTCTTTCGTTAATGTTATAGCCGCGCTCGCCGAAAGGCTGTAACTTCTCCAGCCAGATCTGCTCGAGCAAAGTCAGTTCGTCTTTTAAGTTAAAGTTCGGGTCGTCCTTGACATTCACCAATTCCAAAATTTCAAAAATAAATTGATCGGCGCCAAATTCACTCCATTCTTTTTGGAGTTCTTTATTGGTGTGGCTTCCAATTTTCAGCATAAACTTGTGACGATTCAAGGGACCTTCAAGGTTCAAACTGCTTCCGAGCAGCACCTTGCCATTCGCAATATTTTTCACCTGGAAAATCCCGGCGGGAATTATCCGCTCTTTGTATTCCATGTGAATATTTTTTCTTGTTTTCATTTTGTTCTCCAATAACGCGAACCGTCGCTTTCGCGCGCGAGCATATTCGCATCCACGAGATCACGGCGTAAACCGGCGGTATCTTCGTGAAAACGGCGTACGATCGTGTTTACATCTTTTTCCTTGTAATTCGTTTCAGGTTCAAATGCCTGAAGCAGATAATTCAGGATCACGCGCAGTTTTTCGAACTGAGTGGGAATCTGACGAATACTCCCATCCGCGTTGAGATATGCCTTGAGCACTTTCTTCGAGATGGGGTCAAGATCAGGAGCGGGGACATACGCGGCGGGGCGTTCTTTCGCGAAGTTATCTCGCGCCAGCGTGAAGAGTTTATCCGCGTTCAACTCGTATATCTCTTCTTGTTGAGTTAAGACTCCCACATGTTCAAGAAAAGCGAGGTGGTTGACAATATCGCGCAAGGGAAGATTAAGTTTTTCGGCAATATCGGCGCAGCTCGCGCGGCGCTGACTCAACAAGCCGATGATCCGCAAGCGGTCCACATCGGTTGCGGCTTTGAGGAAATCAAGCATTTCAGGATTTGTATTCATGTTTCACTTCCGTAAATCTAATTTGATGATTATCGAATTAGATTTTAGGCAGGAATCAATGTTTTGTCAAGAGAAAACCACTGCCGTACCGCTCGTATTTCAACGGGGTTATAATCGTTATGTAATATTACTTATCAACTTGGAGGCGTTAGTGGATCTTTCAAAACATGCATTCTTTGAAGGCAAGATCGTTCCGTGGAGCGAGGCAAAGATCAATATTGCCACGCATGGTTTTTTATATGGGACAACGGTATTTAGCGGGATGCGGGCATATTGGAGTGAAGAGAAAAAACGTCTCTTCATTTTTCGTCCTTACGAACATTTTCGCCGCCTTTTGGATTCAGCCAAGATTTTATCCATGAGCATTCCTTATGATGAGCAGGGGTTGATCCAACTCACGCTGGATGTTTTACGCACAGATAACTGGCAGCAGGATGTCTATCTGCGCCCGACCATCTACAAAGCGGATATGGGCATCGGCGTGCGCTTGCATAACTTGCGTGATGATTTTTCCATGTTCGTGACTGCGTTCGATAAATATCTCTCCAATGACACAAACGCGCATTTGACCATTTCCTCATGGCGGCGCATTGACGATAACGCGATCCCCGCGCGCGGAAAGATTTCGGGCGCGTACGCCAACTCCGCGCTGGTCAAGACCGATGCGAATCGCGCAGGTTTTGATGAAGCCATCGTGCTCGATCAGGATGGTCAGGTTTCTGAAGGCTCGGCGATGAATATCTTCATGGTGCGCAACGGAATTTTAGTCACGCCGCCTGCGACGGATAATATCCTCGAAGGAATCACACGCCGCACTGTGATGGAACTTGCGCGCGAAGAATTAGGATTGCAAGTTGTGGAACGTTCCATTGACCGCACCGAGATCTTAATCGCGGAAGAATTATTTCTGACGGGAACCGCGGCGCAAATTGTCGCCGCCACCAAAGTGGATTACCGTCCCATCGGTAGCGGGGAAATGGGGCCCGTCACCACGAAATTGCGCGCACTGTTCGATGATGTCGTTCATGCGCGTGTTCCGAAATATCATAATTGGAATGTGGAAGTGTGAGATAGTTGGGTAGTCAAATAGTTGAGTAGTTTTGTAGTTGAATAAAAAAGCCCGCGCTTATCAGCGACGGGCTCTCTATTCTCTATTCTCTTATTTCTTCTTTTCCCTCTTCAATTCCTCAAGTTCAAGTTTACTTTTCTCAATTTCAAGTTCAAGTTTTTTGCGTTCCATATCCACCAAAGAAGATTCGCGTTTTTCCTTGCGCCAGGTGATCGCCGTGGTGGTCACAAACCCGATCAACGAGGCAAGCGATGTAGCCAGCGAACTGACCAGGGCAAAATTATTTGAGAGTGCAGAAGGTTTTTCGTTTTCGCCAATACTTTGGCCGGAATCCGGAGTTGGCACAGCAACTTGCGCGGAAGGACCCACAGCGGGGGCCGGGGCGGAGGGAGCCGCAAAAGATGTCATCAACAATCCACATCCAAAAAGCGTAGAGAAGATAAACACCACCAGGAAAATATTCCGCACCGTTTTTGTCATCGCGTAAAATTCCTAAATCAATATTATGGATTCTTCACAAAGCGTACGAGGGTTAAATTCTGTGCGCAGTCTTTAAATGTATCAATGTAAACATTATCTGAAAGCGGCAGACCTGATTGGTCGAGCAATTGCAAATACATCTCACCTTTGGATGCGGTCGGCACATTGCCAAGGGAGAATTCAAAACCTGATTTTCCATACGCAGGTGCAATACTACTGACCGTCAACTCATTCATGGTTTTACCGCTATAAAAACCCGTTAGACGGATCGTCATACGCAGCATGTCGGCGTTATTCGCATCTACAACCGTACCGCCGATTCCCTGCCAGTTGCAGCCAAACTCCGGGTGGATGATCGTGCTATCAATCCCCTTGAACGAAGCGGAAAAAGCCGCCTTTGGAACTTTCGTCTGCGTTGGCGTTTTGGTTGCGGGGATCAACGAAAAAGGAGTCGCCGAAGGTTCAAGTGTGAAGGTTGGCAAAAGCGTCTGCGTTGCGGTCACAGCAGGAAGCGGAGTGAGCGTCCAGGTTGGTTCAAGTTGAATAGGCGTGATCGTCGGCGTGGCAGTCGCAAAAAGATTCACCGTTGGTTTTGGCTGTAAAAAATTATAGGCTGCGTTGGGATAAACAAAGACCGCCGCAAAGTATAAAACCAGACAAAATGTAGATAGAAGCATGAGAACACTTAAAACATCCCATATCGCAAAACGGGATGCCTGCTTCTTTGGCGCGGCGGGAGTATCTTCATAGTCGTATTTGCTCATTATTGACTCCGAACATGAATTTGTAACGCGACATTTATGTCGCTTGGTTGCCCAGTGCGACATAAATGTCGCGTTACGGGGCTAAAACAATAGTACTCGTTGCGCGTTTTTCATCGATCCATTTTTTTACCGCAAGTTCCTGCACGATCAGCAAAGCATCCGGCGATAAAGCGTGGTTGCCGCGTTCAAGCGCTTTGAAAATATGGAAGCCAGCATCGGTTGCGATCACATCACTGTACGCGCCAGCCTGTAAGGCAAACACGGCTTCATCGGCTTTTGCATCCAACAGATAACCACGCGGCACCCAACCCAACTCGCCAAGTGTGGTCGGGTCGAACCGCGCCGCAATAACATCAAAATCTGTGCCCGTTTTCAACTCATCGAGCGCGGCGCGCGCCTTCGCTTCATTATAGGCTAAAATCTGGCGCAGATGAATTTGCTCCATCGTTTTTGGCACATCTGCAATAATTTTGTCACGCATCCACGCCGCTTCTGCAGAACGCTTCAATGCGATTGGAAACGAGATGGCGTCATAGCCATGAGATGATTCCCACGCGGATAAAGCATCCGCGCCGCCGATTTGATTCGCCAACGCGTCCATGCGTGACTTCAAATCTGATTCTGTTAACTCGAAATTCGCCTCCCGCGCAGATTGCGCGAGCAGCGTCTGCGCGATCATATCCTCCAACACGATTCGATTCGCGTCCTCGTCTGTGACCGTTTTGCCAAGCGCGGTCTGCGCGGATTTATAGCGCGCCAGTTCAGATTCAAATTCGGGGATGAGGATATATTCGCCATTCACAATCGCAACCGAGGGTGGCGGAGTCGCGCTGGGCGGTATCGAGGTGGAGGTCGGTATTTGGGGCGTGGGTGTACTCGAGCTTAGAAAAGAGGCGCAGGCACTTAATCCCAAAGCAAGAAATAGAATCAGCAGATTGAAAAATAACCGGGGTTTGAAAAACATCGTCAGGATTATACCAACGAAAAACCCCTCTCCCATCCTGAGCGAAGTCGAAGGAGGGAGAGGGGTTAGTAGTGAGGGCTGGTTTAGTAGTCCATACCGCCCATGCCGCCGGGAGGCATGGCAGGTCCGCTTTCTTTCGCGGGGACGTCGGTGATGAGCACGTCGGTGGTGAGGATCATCGCGGCGATGGAGGCGGCGTTCTCAAGCGCGCCGCGCACAACTTTGACGGGATCGATCACACCGGCTTTGATCATGTCGGTGTATTCGCCGGTGAGGACGTTGAAGCCGATGTTCGGGTTCTTCTTCTCGGCGGCGGTGCGGCGGACGGTGTCAATGATGACCGAGCCGTCTTGCCCAGCGTTGGAAGCCAACTTGCGGATCGGGGCTTCGAGCGCCTTCTTGACGATGTTGATGCCGACTTTGATTTCTTCGTTCTCGTCTTCGGCGTGCTGCTTGGCGAGTTTGTCGAGTTTGTTGGCGGCGTTGATGAGGGAGATTTCGCCACCGGGGACGATACCTTCTTCGACAGCGGCGCGCGCAGCGGAGAGGGCGTCTTCGACGCGGTGCTTCTTCTCTTTCATTTCGGTTTCGGTCGCGGCGCCTACGCGGATGATGGCAACACCACCGCTGAGCTTGGCGAGACGTTCCTGAAGTTTTTCCTTATCGTAATCGCTGGTGCTCTTGTCGATTTCGATGCGGATTTCCTTGATGCGGCCTTCGATGTCGCCTTTCTTGCCTTTGCCGCCGATGATGGTTGTGTTCTCTTTGTCAGAGACAATCTTCTCAGCGCGGCCGAGGTCTTGAATGGTGGCGGTTTCGAGCTTGCGTCCCATTTCTTCAGAGATGACCTGTCCGGCGGTGAGGACGGCGATGTCGTTCAACATGGCCTTGCGGCGATCACCAAAACCCGGGGCTTTGATGGCGAGCACGTTCAACATGCCGCGCAATTTGTTAAGCACGAGGGTCGCGAGAGCTTCGCCGTCAATGTCTTCAGCGATGATGACGAGTTCGCGCTTGCCAACCTGTACGAGTTTTTCGAGCAAAGGAACAATGTCCTGCGCCGCGGAGATTTTCTTGTCATAGATCAAGACATACGCGTCGTTGATCTGGGCTTCCATCTGGTCGCCGTTGGTGATGAAGTAAGGCGAGATGTAACCGCGATCAAACTGCATCCCTTCCACGAATTCGGTCTCGAACTGCATGGATTTGGATTCTTCAACGGTGATGACGCCGTCTTTGCCGACTTTGTCCATCACGTCTGCGATGAGCTCGCCGATCTCAACATCCGCAGCGGAGTTGGTCGCTACGGAAGCGATCTCTTCGCGGGTGTCGATCTTGGTGGAGTTCTTCTTGAGTTCGATGACGATGGTCTCGGTGGCGAGTTCAATGCCGCGCTTGAGCA
>VFKN01000053.1 GCA_009885525.1 Anaerolineaceae bacterium
GACCGCGATCAAACGCGCAGGCGCTGATTTAATTATTACCTATCATGCCATTGATGCGGCGAGATGGTTGAAATAGGTTACAAGTTGCAGGTTGAAAGTTGGAAAGTTAAAACCTGCAACCTGTAACCTGCAACTTTGAACTGGAGAAAATATGACACTAGAAACCCTAACCCCCCGAGCCGCCGCTGAGCGCTCGATGCACAACGATCACATGGTTCATGCCGATTTCAATCTGGCTCCATTTACGATTGCGTGGGAAGTGACACGTGCGTGCGCCTACGCCTGCATTCACTGCCGCGCGGATGCAATGCATACCGCTGATCCAAATGAATTGAATACCGAAGAAGCTCTGCGCTTGATTGATCGCCTTGCAGAATTTGGTTCGCCGATCTTGATCTTCACCGGCGGCGACCCGATGATGCGCAGAGACTTGCATGAGTTGATCGCGTATGCAACTCAAAAGGGATTGCGCTGTTCTTTGACGCCAACTGCCACTGCATTGCCAACAACCGAGCGACTTGAAAAAGTCCGCGACGCGGGTATTCGCCGAATTGCACTTTCGCTTGATGCGCCACGCGCCGAAATCCATGACGGCTTCCGGCAGGTTCCAGGTTCATGGCAGCGTACGATGGATATTTTGCATCGCGCACAGGATATTGGAATCAGCGTGCAGGTGAATACCACCGTTGCAAAACATAACGTGGATATTCTCGATGAAATGATTCCGTTTTTGAAGGAAGTCGGCGCGGTGCAATGGTCGCTGTTTTTTCTTGTGCCAACGGGACGCGCTCAAGCCAGCAGCATGATATCGCCCGAAGAACACGAGCGCGTTTTCAACTGGCTGTATGATCTTTCCAAGAACGCGCCATTCGATATTAAATCCACCGCCGCGCCGATGTATCGCCGTGTGGCAATTGAACGCAAACGCGCCGAGCAGGATAGCGACACGCCTGTCACTTTCCAGGGCGCGGGCTTTCAATACGCGGATGGACTCAATCGTCCCACACGCGGAGTCAACGATGGCAATGGCTTTCTGTTCATCTCGCATGTCGGCGACATTCAACCTTCCGGCTTTTTGCCGATTACCGCGGGCAATGTCCGCGCGGATGATGTCATTGATGTATATCGCCATTCGCAAATTTTCACCGACTTGCGCACCCCCGATAAAATTAAAGGTCGCTGCGGCATTTGTGAATACCGCGACGTATGCGGCGGTCAACGCGGACGCGCTTATGGCGTTACGGGCGACTATCTCGAATCAGACCCAGCCTGCGTATATATTCCCAAGGGAGCACAATCATAAATGGATACGACTGAAGAAATTTCACACCGCACGCTTAATCACTACGCCATGCTCGCCTTCAAGGATGCATATTGGTCTTTGAATGCAGATGAACGCGCAGACTTTCATAAAAAATGGTTGAGCGCATTGAACGCATCTGCTAAAAAAACGGACATCTATCAAGGCACCGAACATGACGTGGACTTGATCGTCTGGTCTGCTTTGACCGCGGATAACAACCAAGATGCCGCCGTGTTCTTTGAGAAATTTGCAAAAGCCATGGCGCCGTATCGTCACTTGATTGAGCAAAAGGATTCGCTGTGGGGTTTTACGCGCCCGTCGCAATATTCCAAAGCGCGCTCCAAACAGGAGATCGATCCATTCTCTGATGAACGTAAATCCTATTTGATCATTTATCCATTCTCCAAAACAACGGAATGGTATTTGATGAGCCGTGAAGCGCGTCAAGGTATGATGAATGAACATATCCGCATTGGTAAACAATACGAAGAAATCACCCAGTTACTGCTTTATTCCTTCGGCTTACAAAATCAGGAATTTGTTGTTGTCTACGAAACCGATGAATTGACCCGCTTCTCCGATCTGGTCAACGAGTTACGCGACACGGAAGGACGCCGTTACACTTTGCGTGACACACCGCTGCACACCGCGATCTATCATCCCGCAAAAGAGACTCTCGACTTATGAAAATGAACAGCCGTTTTCTAAAAGCATGTCACCGCGAACCCGTGGACGTTACCCCTGTTTGGTTTATGCGCCAGGCGGGACGTTACATGGCGGAGTATCGCGCCATCCGCGAAAAATATTCGCTGATCGAAATTTGTCATCATCCCGAAATTGCAGCGGAGGTGACTCTTCAGCCCGTGCGCGCCCTCGGCGTGGACGCGGCGATTCTCTTCGCCGATATTCTTCTGCCCGCCATTCCGCTCGGCGTGGGCTTGGAATTTTCCAAAGGCGAAGGTCCCGTTTTGCAAAATCCCATTCGCACGATGGAGGATGTAAAAAATCTGCGCCCTGTGAATCCCGAAGTCGATTTGGGATATGTGATGGACGCGATTCGAATCCTGCGCGGCGAATTGAAAGACATCCCACTAATCGGATTCTGCGGCGCGCCGTTCACTGTCGCCTCGTATATGATCGAAGGCGGCTCGTCACGCGAATTCCTCAAAACCAAAACGATGATGTACTCCGACCCGCAGACATGGCACGCGCTGATGGAAAAACTCTCTGTGGTGCTGAGCGATTATCTTGTGGCGCAGATCCGCGCGGGCGCGCAAACCGTGCAGGTCTTTGACTCATGGGTCGGCGCGCTCAATCCGCAAGATTATCAGGAATTTGTTTTGCCTTATTCGCAGAAAATTTTGCAAGACGCGAAAAAAGAAAATGTACCCGTCATTCATTTCGGCACAAATACAACAACTTTGCTTCCCCTGATGAAGCAGGCTGGCGGTGACGTGCTCGGACTCGATTGGCGCATCCCGCTCGACGACGGCTGGAAACTGCTCGGCGATGATGTCGCTGTGCAGGGAAATCTCGACCCGACGCTGCTTTTCGCGCCGCTGCCCGAGATCAAAAAACGCGTTCATGATATTTTGGATCGCGCCAATGGCAAGCTGGGTCACATCTTCAATCTTGGGCATGGCATCTTACAGCACACGCCCGTTGATACGGTGAAGGCTGTCGTGGATATGGTTCACGAGTATCGGGTAGATAAGTAGACAGGTACACATGGAAATTAATACACTTGGATTAACAGCAGCAGCTACTGCCTTTGTAACAATATGGGCTGGACATGTTGCCGTTAGAAAAATTGAATCTGCCTCGGCCGCAATCTCGATTCCAGTTGCTGGCTCCATCTTGCTCGGACTGATTACTGAATACTGCTCACTGATAACTGATAACACACACTTGAAAGTTACGTTTGGCATTCTCGGCGTTACGCTCCTCTGGGATGCGTTTGAATTCACCCGCCAGCAGAATCGCATCCGCAAAGGACATGCACCCGCGAATCCAAATAATCCGCGCCACGCAAAAATCCTTGCCGAATATCCATCCGCCACAACAAAAGATTTACTCAAACACGAACCAATAGGTAAACAGGTAAACAGGTAAACAGGTAAACAAGTATGTTTGGAATTCTTGTTGGTGTAATTACATTATTCATTATTGGATTGGGTTTCCCGTTGGTGATTCGCGGCGAAAGATATTTTGGTTATTTATGCTGGCCCTATATGATGGGTATCGGCATTCTAATTATTGCAGCATCGCTCTTTATTCAAAATAACTGGCTGTGTGTTGTTGTTGGCGTGGTCGGCGCAACTTTTATTTGGGGATCAACCGAACTTAAAGAACAAGCTGTCCGCGCGGAACTTGGCTGGTTTCCTTTAAACGTAAATAAAATCAAATTACCCTTTACAGAAATTATTAAAACATGGAAGGCTCCCCACTTATGATCGGATTATTGGTAATGGCTTACGGCGGCCCAAATAATATTGACGAAGTTGAACCCTATTTGCTCGATGTGCGCGGATATCGTCCCACCGCGCCCGAAATCATCCACGAAGTGCGCGAGCGCTACCGCGAGATCGGCGGACGTTCGCCGATTTTGGAACAGACTCAGGCTCAGGCAGCCGCACTTGAATCCGCGTTGAATATGTCCGGCAAGGATTTCAAAGCCTTTGTCGGTATGCGCCATTGGAATCCGTATATTAAAGACACGCTGGAGGAAATGCGTAATCAGGGAATTGAACGCGCTGTCGGCCTGGTAATGGCACCGCATTATTCACGCATGAGTATCGGCGCTTATTACAAAAAAATTGAAGAGATCAATTCGCCGATTGAATTTGCACGCATCGAAGATTGGCACTTGCAGCCCGGTTATTTGAATGCTCTCGCCAATCGCGTGCGCGCCGCGCTGGAACGCTTCCCTGCGGATGTGCGTTCGCAAGTGCCCGTAATCTTCAGCGCGCATAGTTTGCCGGAACGAATTCTAGAATGGAACGATCCCTATCCAACTCAATTACGCGCCACAGTGGACGCAGTCATGCAGCGTCTTGGAAATCAGCCGTATGATTTTGCTTTTCAGTCAGCAGCGATCTCAAACGAACCATGGCTCGGCCCCGATGTTTCGGAAGCAATCAAACGCTTTGCCGCGCAAGGACAGAAAAATTTAATCAGCTGCCCGATTGGATTTGTCTGCGAGCATGTTGAAGTGTTATACGATATTGATATTGTTTTTCAAAAATTAGCCAAATCATTAGATGTGCATTTGGAGCGCATCGAGATGGTTCATACCGCGCCTGAAATGGTTGTAGGGTTGGCTCAATTAATACGTGAAAAAGCAAAGGAATCAGGTTGGTCATGAAATCTCTCGTTATCATCGGCGGCGGCATTGCTGGGTTATCCGCAGCCTATTACGCAACAAAAAAATTGCCCGATACACAGATCACATTGATCGAATCTGATTCACGTTGGGGCGGCAAGATATCAACAGATCGCGCAGCGTTTGATGACGGTCAATTCATCATCGAAGGCGGGCCGGATACTTTTCTTGCGTCCAAACCGTGGGGTGTTGCATTGTGCAAAGAACTTGGGTTGGGCGAAAGATTGCATGGCACAAACCCTAATAACAAAAGCACCTATGTATTAAATAAAAATCGTCTGCTGCCTTTGCCCGAAGGATTGGCGATGATGATTCCTTCGGATATTCCATCCATTTTGCGCTCGCAGTTAATTTCGTGGGCGGGCAAAGCGCGCATGGGATTTGATTTTCTCCAGCCCGTAAAAAATATCAGCGAGGACGAATCGCTTGGCTCGTTTGTCTCACGTCGCTTGGGTCGTGAGGCTTACGAGAATTTGATCGAGCCGCTCATGTCCGGCATCTACGCGGGTGATGGTGATCAACTTTCGCTTGCGTCCACGTTCCCATATTTGCGCGACATGGAAGTCAATTATGGCAGTCTCGCGCGCGGCGCAATCGAAATGCGCAAGAAGATGAATGCGGACGGGCAAAAGGTTCAAGGCTCGCGTTCTGCATTTTTAACTCCCACAACCGGTCTTGCTGAGATCGTCGAGGCGCTTGTCGCGCATCTTTCATCTCACAATGTTGATATGCGCCTCAATACAGCTGTCTCGCGAATATCAAATATCGATTCTCTTTTTCTTTTGGAATTCAAAGATGGTTCAACCCTCAAATTTAATTCTGTTATTCTTGCAACGCCTGCCCCCGTTAGCGGAAAACTGCTCGCGTCTTTCGACCCGCAATTATCTTCTGTGTTGACCAGTATTCCCTACGCCTCGACTGCCACCGTCTCGCTTGCGTACCGCCAATCCGATTTGCCCCGCCCGTTGGATGGATACGGCTACGTCATTCCGCGCCGCGAAGGACGCAAAGCCCTCGCCTGCACGTGGACATCCACCAAATTCCCGCATCGCGCACCGGATGGGTATGCGTTGATCCGCGTGTTTGTCGGCAGGGCAGGGCAGGACATTCCGTGGAATGAAAACGATCTGCTTGAGTTGGCAAAAGAAGAAATGAAACTCACCATGAACATTACCGCCGAGCCGATTCTTTCTCGCGTCTTTATGTGGGAAGGCGCGATGCCGCAATATAACTTGGGACATCCTGAAAAATTAAAGCAAATTGATTCCGCGCTGGAAAAATATCCCAACCTCGCATTGGCAGGCAACGGCTATCGTGGAATTGGAATCCCGGATTGTATTCATTCAGGCGAACTTGCAGTCAGCAAGATATTAGAGAGCAGAGAAGTAGAGAATAGTCTCGCTTCCACTGCTCTCTAATATCCACTCTCTATTCTCTTAATTCGAGGTCTTTATGAACATCACCAAATCCATTTCTCTTTTTCAAGAAGCACAAAAAATATTTCCGGGCGGAGTTAACTCGCCGGTGCGCGCATTCCGTGCGGTGGGCGGGCAGCCGCTTTTCATCGAGCGCGGCGAAGGCCCGTATCTTTTTGATGTGGACGGCAATCGTTATATTGATTACGTTCTTTCATGGGGACCGTTGATTACTGGCCACGCGCATCCCAAAGTGATCGAAGCGATTCAGCAGGCGGCTGTGAAGGGAACTTCATACGGCGCGCCGAGTCCGCTGGAGATTGAGTTGGCGAAAAGCATCATGGATTTTCTACCAAACATCGAGATGATTCGCTTTGTCAATTCAGGTACCGAGGCGACCATGTCCGCGCTGAGATTGGCGCGCGCGTACACCCGGCGCGAGAAGATCATCAAGTTCGATGGCTGTTATCACGGTCACGCGGATATGTTGCTCGTGCAGGCAGGTTCGGGCGTGGCGACATTGGGGCTGCCCGATTCTCCCGGCGTGCCGAGTGCCGTTGCTGCCGATACGCTGGTCGCGAATTTTAATGATCTTGAATCGGTTGAGGCGTTGTTCAAAAAATATCCCGATCAAATCGCAGGACTCATTGTTGAACCTGTGGCTGGCAACATGGGAGTTGTTCCGCCTGTGGATGGTTTCCTTGAAGGTTTGCGAAAACTCACCACTGAATACGGCACGGTATTGATCTTCGATGAAGTGATGACAGGCTTTCGCGTGCATCGCGGCAGCGCGCAGACTTTGTATAACATCAAGCCTGACTTGACTACGCTGGGCAAAGTCATCGGCGGGGGGCTGCCGGTTGGCGCGTACGGCGGCAAGCAAGAAATTATGCAAATGGTTGCGCCGCTGGGAGCGATGTATCAGGCGGGGACTCTTTCGGGGAATCCGCTGGCGATGAGCGCAGGTATCGCGGCGCTGGAATTGATTCGGGATGAGAAAATTTGGGAGCGGTTGGAAATGCTCGCGGGTAGACTCGCAGCGGGTATTTCGTCCGTAGCGAAAAGTGCGGGAGTTCCCATCCAACAAACGCGGGTGGGGACGATGTTCACGAATTTCTTTAGCGAGACAAAACCCGTTGATTGGAATACAGTTAAGGGCGCGGATAAAGTCCGCTTTGGAAAATTCTTTACGAACATGCTGGAAAACGGAGTCTATCTCGCGCCTTCACAATTTGAGGCTGGATTTATTTCCACGCTGCATGATGAAAACATAATTGCTGCGACAGTGAATGCTGCTGAAAAATCAATGAAATCTTTGTAGTAAAAAGCCGCCGTCTGAAAAGACGGCGGCTTTTTTATTATTTTGGTTTGCTTCCTATTATGTCTATAAAAACATTTTCATCATAAAATTTCTCGATCGCGTTTTTATAAAATAAAACTGTTTCAAGGGAAATTGGCTTGAAGAAATGAGCATCCATTGAAACGCATAGCCCATTCCGTTTGATCATTTGAAATCTGTGGATGTGCCCGAAGAGATAAAAATTATCACTTGCTATCGCGCTCAAGGGTTCGTGGATGAGTTGTAAACTTTGTCCCTCGAATGTAACCACCGTGTTGGGTTGAATGATCTTTGCCCGCCGCGAAAGGATTTCAACAGTCTCCGCGTCATCGTAATCCATCGAGGGAAGAAAATTCATCTCCCCGTTTAATTGTTGAATAATTTGCGGGTCAGGAGTTCCAAAATCTCCAAGATGATAGACGGTGTCATTTTTTGATATGGTCGCGTTCCAGTTTTCGATCAACACCCGATTCATTTCTTCAACATTATCAAATGGACGTTTATGAAGGACTCTGGTTCTTTCGTGCCCAAAATGTGTGTCTGCGGTAAAGTAGATCATAACTTTATGCTCCGTGGTTTGTTTCTAATATATAACCAATCCAAACTTCTATCAATACTTTTCGTTTACAATCATCTCTGCAATAAAATTCTTTCGATTGTGATGGTAAAACATGAATCAAAATAAACGCAAGTTTTCAAGTCTGTTTCTATTTATTGGATTGATCTCTTTTGCGATCGGCTTTGCAATAGATAATAAAAATTTTTCATGGGCGGCAATTATCTTTATCCTGCTCTCGCTGATCCTCGGCGGACGTTGGATGCGGCCGCGAAGGAAGTGAAATCTAGGTTGCTGACATGTAAATGAGTGGTTTATAAACGGCAACTTTCCATGCGTTCTTTTAGCGTTGGCCTATTGAAGTCGACAATCTCTAACTCTCGGATTGTTTCTTCAAGTAATCGTAAATGGATGTGTCGTAATGTGCAGTGGAGGCGAAGCCTTTGATGGCGAGTTTTTCGCGCGTCTTGGCAGAAATACCGCCTCCACGCAGTTCTTCTAAAATAGCATTGTAATCTAAGGGATCGCAAACCAATGTTACGCGCTCATGATTCTTGGAGGCGGCTCGGATGAGGGTCACACCACCGATGTCAATATTTTCGATGGCGTCGGCATAGGTCACATTTGGCTTGGCGATGGTTTCTTCAAAGGGATAGAGATTGACGGCGACAAGGTCAATATAATCCCAGCCGAGAGCGAGAAGTTCATTGTGGTCAGATTCGGTTGGGCGGGCGAGTAATCCGCCGTGAATTGCGGGGTGTAATGTTTTGACACGTCCGCCGAGGAGTTCGGGGGATTTAGTGTAGTCGGCGACCTCGGTGGCTTCGATATTATTTTCGCGCAGGAGTTTGGCGGTGCCACCTGAGGCGAGCAAAGTCCAGCCGAGGGAGGCGAGACTTTTGGCGAAGTCGATGAGACCGGTTTTGTTGTGGACGGAGAGAATTGCTTTGGGCATGGGGTGGGTTCCTTGTAAACGGACTCTATCACGGAGTCACGGATGAAAACGGATTTTTTCAACGGATACGAGCGGATGAACGGATGAACGGATGCTAAAACGGATTTGGGGAGATGTGATTGATTGGTTATATTTTTGTGATAAGTTCCTTGAGGGTGGTTATTAATAATTTGTGTTCTGTTTGATGGATGCGGGTTTCGAGCGAATCTAATGTGTCATCTGTGAGGATGGGGATGATCTCTGAGGCGAGGACGGGACCGTTGTCTACGCCTTCGTCGGGGACGAGGTGAACCATGATGCCGGTGTGTTTTATTTCGCCGCGTTTGTAGGCTTCGTAGGCGCGTTCGATGGCGTGTGTGCCGGGGAAGGTGTTTGGTAATGCGGGATGTAGATTGACGACGCGATTGGGGAATGATGAAAGAAAGTTGGAGGAGAGGATGCGCATCCAACCGGCTAAGATGATGTAGTCGGGTAGTTTGGTAGTTATGTAGTTGGCTAGTCTTGTATCGTAATCAGTGCGTGATTCGTTTTCGAGTTTGGTAAAGTGAATGGATTCAACGCCCGCGTTTTTGGCGCGGACGAGTCCATAGGCATCCGCTTTGTTGCTGATGACGGATATCACTTTAGCATCCAATTCACCTGACGCGCAGGCATCGAGGATGGCTTGCAGGTTGGAGCCATTGCCAGAGATGAGAACTACAAGACGCGCGGTCATTAGTGGTGGAAGAGGCGCACGCCAGAGAAGACCATGGTCATGCCGTATTCGTCGCAGGCGGCAATGACATCTTCGTCACGATTCGAGCCGCCGGGTTGAAGAACATATTTGACGCCGCTTTTGGCTGCGCGGTCAATCGAGTCGCGGAAGGGGAAGAAGGCGTCGGAGCCAAGCACCACGTTGGACATGCCGTCGAGCCATGCGCGTCTTTCTTCGGGAGTCAGTTGACTCGGCGTTTCGGAGAAAATATTAGCCCAGTTGGATTTCTCCGCGTCGGTCACATCGGGTTGAAGAAATTGGTCGATGGCGTTATCGCGGTCGGGGCGTTTGATATCGGATTTGAATGGTAATGCCAAAACAGATGAATGCTGACGCAATCGCCAGAGATCCGCTTTAGCGCCTGCAAGGCGGACGCAATGCACACGCGATTGCTGCCCCGCGCCAACACCAACCACTTGCCCATCCAATACATAACAAACAGAATTGGACTGCGTATATTTGAGCGTGATCCACGCGATCAACATATCGCGGATGGCGCTTTCGGGCAGGTCTTTATTTTTGGTGACGATGTTAGTAAAGTCCGCGCGAGTGACGGAGCGATCATGGTGACGCTGCTCAAATGTGACGCCGAAGATATCGCGGGTTTCGAGAGTAGGCGGTTCGTAGGCAGGGTCAATTTGAACGACGGCATATTTGCCTTGCTTTTTCTTTTTGAGAATTTCTAGCGCTTCCGGTTGATACGCGGGAGCGATGACGCCATCGGAAACTTCGCGGCTGATAAGTTTTGCGGTGGAAACATCAACGGTATCGGAGAGCGCTATGAAATCGCCGAAGGAGGACATACGGTCAACGCCGCGGGCGCGAGCATAAGCAGTGGCGAGCGGCGAAAGTTCGAGATCATCTACAAAATATATTTTCTTGAGCACATCGGATAACGGAGTTCCAACAGCGGCTCCCGATGGGCTGACATGTTTGAATGATGTGGCAGCAGGCAAGTCGATGGCGACTTTTAATTCGCGGACAAGTTGCCAAGAATTTAATGCATCAAGTAAGTTGATATATCCGGGCGAGCCATTGAGAACGGTGATGGGCAGATCAGCGTCGGAGCGCATGAAGATGCGGGCGGGGGCTTGCTGGGAGTTGGTTCCATAACGGAGAGGAAGGGAGGAGGGCATAGGGGTTTCCAACGGATATTTAACGGATGAACGGATGAGAACGGATTATGTCAGGCGGACTTTCTTTTCGCCTTTGATGAGTTCGCCGATGATGAAAGTTGGTTCGGGAATCAGGTTTTGAATTTCGGCGGCTTTTGTATTGTCGGCAATGATGACCATGCCGATGCCCATGTTGAAGACGCGGTACATTTCATTGGTGGTGATATTTCCTTTTTGCTGGATCAATTTCCAGAGCGGAGGAGGCGTCCATGAATTGAGACGAATCACGGCATCAAGGTCATCTGGCAGAATGCGCGGGATATTTTCGATAAATCCGCCGCCTGTTAAATGAGCGAGCGCTTTAATGTGAGAGAGCAGAGGATGGAGAATGGATAAATAGGAACGGTGCGGAGCAAGCAAGGCATCTGCGAGTGAGCCACTGATTTCGGGAATAATTGTATCAAGCGGAGTGTCTTCAAAAATTTTTCGAATGAGCGAATATCCATTTGTGTGCGGACCTGATGAGACGAGACCGATAAGTATATCGCCTGCTTTTAGATCATTACGCGGCAGAATGTTATCGCGTTCCACTACGCCGACGATCGTGCCTGCGATATCAAATTCATTTGGCTGATATACACCGGGCATTTCAGCAGTCTCGCCGCCGAGCAGCGATGTAGCCGCGAACCTCACAACCCAGCGCTTTGCCAGCCTCAATTACAACTTAATCGGCGCTGCGGGTAATAACGTTGACTTCACGCAGGAATTCAACCAAGCCAACGACCAAGTCAACGTCGCCGACCCGATGGTTGACGCGCTGACGGGTTCGCCCGCGTATCATCCGCTCAACGCGGGCTCGCCCGCCATTGACGCGGGCGATAACACCGTTTGCGCGAATGCGCCGGTCAGCAACACCTCCCAAAATGGCGTCACCCGTCCGCAAGATGGCGACGGGAATGGTACGGCGCTTTGCGACATCGGCTCTTATGAACTGGATAACACCGCGCCGGATACCCAAATTGATACACAACCTGCCAACCCGACAATCTCCACTGCGGCAGCTTTTACCTTCTCCAGCGCGGATATTACTGCCACCTTCGAGTGTTCGCTCGATACGGCGGCATTTGCCTCCTGTAGCAGTCCGCAAAACCTTAGCGGGTTAGCTGCGACCGTGCATACCTTCACCGTCCGCGCAGTAGATTCCGCGAGCAATATAGATTCAACGCCCGCTTCATATACATGGACAATCCAAAAACAACGCCTGCTCAATGGCAGCTTTGAAAAATACTCAAAGAAAACCCCCAAGATTCCCGCCAGTTGGAAGGCTGCCAAATTTGCGTTGACCGATGGCAAGTCCACGACGAAGAAAACGGGTAAATATGCCCTTGCAATTACTGGCGCGGCTGTGACTAAAAAAACCTTGTCGCAGCAAGTAATCCTCAGCGGCGTGGCGGGTGAAACCTTTACGCTATCATTTTGGTCAAAAGGCAGTGCCGTACCTAAAGCAGGTTTATGCCAAGCGCAAGTTTTATTCTACGTCGGCAAAACGCTGAAGGGCAAAAGCCCCGCAGTGAAATGTCCCGCCAAAAGCGCGTGGAAACTCGCGACCAAAACATTCACCTCCCCGGTGGCGTACAACAATATCATCGTCAAATTTACTTATAGCAAAGCCAGCGGCACGATTTATATTGACTTGGCGAGTTTAATTAAGTGAAATAGTTGAAAAGTTTGCAAGTTGAAAGTTGAAATAAAAAGGACTGGCGATATTAGCTGCCAGTCCTTTTTTATTAGAGCTCTTGCAAAAGTCTTAAAACCTACCGCAGAGGCGCAGAGTTCGCGGAGTTTAAGAACTTCTCTGCGCTTTCTGCGCCTTAACTACCCTGTGGGCTGCGGTGAAAATGCTCTTTTTTGTTTTTTTACTTATGCAAGCGGTCTATTTAAGAATAGCAAGTAATCATTGGCTCAACCATCGGCAGCCGATTGAGTCCAGAGCTTGCAAAATCTTTCACGTCAATTTATTTTGTGGTATAAAATGTAACTACTTTGACAATGTCAAGTTACAGTGTCTTTTTCTTGCTGTTTTCGCAAACGAGATTTACGAGAGCAGGTGCGATTGGTCAGGTGTTTGACAACCAAGTCCGCCGCTTCTTCAATAGATAGTTGTGGCAAAGGAATTGCGGCTCGGAGCAGTTCGCGGACATTCCTGACCGACAATATGGGTAAGACATCGATTTCATACTTCTCCAGCAAGGCTGGATCGCGTTGAAA
>VFKN01000065.1 GCA_009885525.1 Anaerolineaceae bacterium
CGTCAAGAGTTATGCGCGGCTGGCCTTGAAAGCCGGTACATTGGATCAAACCGAATTTGCCATGATCACTACCGTCAAAGGCTACAGCCACAAGGAAAGCAAACGTGTTGATGAGCAACGGACTGCATCCGAGATCGCAATCCGCAAAGGCGCGAAGAAAAGCGTAGCGGTCTCTATCTCCCCGGAGCAAGCCGTGCAATTGATGGCACAGCCTGAGACTCCGCAAGGCAGACGCGACTCGCTGCTGATGTGTCTGCTGCTGGAACATGGCTTGCGCGTGGGCGAGGTTGCCGTGCTTAGTGTCACTGACTTCGATTTGAAATCAGGTACGTTGATCTTCTACCGCCCCAAGGTGGATAAGACACAGACGCACGCGCTCACGCCCCCGACCTTGAAAGCGGCACAGGAATATTTCAAGTACGATGCTCCTAAAGATGGCAATGTCTGGCGCGCCAGTGCCAGCAAGGGTAACGGCAAACAGGCGAAAGGTACATTGACCAAGCAGGGTATGTCCGATCGCGGCTTGACCAAGCGCGTCAATGCTTTGGGGAATGCGGTCGGCTTGCATGGCTTATCCGCACATGACTGCCGGCATTATTGGGCAACTCAAGCAGCACGGAACAACACTCCCATTGACCGCTTGCAGGATGCCGGCGGATGGAATAGTCCCGCGATGCCGTTGCGTTACGTCGAGGCGGCGAAGATCGCGAATGAGGGTGTGAAGTTGGGGTAAAAAATTCCTGTCAGGAATTTTTGATAATTTCAAAACCGCATCATAGGGATGGGCATAGGAAGCCGAGACAAATTGCGGGATATAATGAAAGAAAACGGTTTATTAGATTAGGAGCAGTGACATGTTAATCTCTTTTTCACTCCCCGAAAGTCAATTTATAGCCGAGTCCCCTGAAGCGGTGACTCAAAAAATCCGCATGTACGCGGCGCTGGGACTGTATCAATCCGGGGAATTGTCCATCGGCGCGGCGAGTGAACTTGCAGGCGTAGATCGGTATGCCTTCCTTGATTTGTGCAAACATGAAGGTGTGACTTTGCATACCCAAACGCCTGATGAGTTGGAAGCGGAATTTAAAAAATTCAACACGGGAAAATAATCATGCTCATCGTCGCCGATAGTTCCGCTTTGATTGCTCTTGCAACCTGTGATGGACTGGAAGTTTTATTACGCGTGTACGCTGAAGTCAAAGTACCGAAGGCGGTATACGAAGAAGTCGTGCAGCCAGAGAAGCCTCAAGCCGCCGCGCTTGAAACATTTTTATCTGGCAAGGTCATGGATGTAGACACCGAGCATTGGGTACTTACTGCGGGTGGACTTGGGCAAGGCGAGATCGAAGCGATGGCGCTTTACAAGCAGCTTTCAGCCGACGCGCTTTTGATCGATGACCATCGCGCGCGTGTCATTGCCGAGCATAATCACATCAACTGTATCGGTGCGCTTGGCGTTTTGTTGTTTGCAAAACAAAATGGAGAGATCGAAAAGATCGCGCCGTATATAGAAAGAATAAGACTCTCTTCCATTCGTTATGGAGAAGCCTTACTGGATAAGGTCTTAAAACTTGCGGGGGAATAATATTTGACCACCTCGGGAATTTGAGCGACCTCAAAAAAAGGACATTTGTCAGTTACAGAATTACCCCTTTGGTCTTATACTAATAAACAATAAGCCCCGCGGGTGGAACCGCGAGGCTTTCAAACAGACTGCGTGATCAAGACGCGAGTCGTTAGGGAGATAATAGCACAATCCTACCGCCTTCGCAAATCAAATTGCGTGGGCGGTTTTCAATGTTTACCAATAATTATGAAAACAGAAACTATCATCGACACATTATCAAAAATAGAAGAAAAGCAAACGCTGTTTTTCTCGATTGATGCATTAAATCTTTCAAATAGAGTTCGCCGCACTTTATTAAGAAATGGTGTAAACACCGTGGGGGACCTTAAAAAAAACTGGGAAGCAATTCCTGATTTCAATAATATGGGAACTAAAGGGATACAAGAAATCGCTGACAAGTTAAGTTTTTGGTATCAGCAGATAAAGGGTGAAAGGTCACTTTCAGGTCTTGCTAACTTGGTTCTTAGTTCCCCAAATTTTGACAAGAAAAAAAATGGCGAGCAACCATTAATCCATGAATCAGACCAGGATGAAGAATTATCTGAAATTCCTGTTGCAAATTTAAAATTGTCTCAGAATATTTATAACATGCTGAGGCGAAGAGGAATAGCAAAAATTGGTCAGATATATGCTCATCTGAAAAGTATTAACCCCACTACACTAAAAACAATTCAGAATGCGATTGCCTTGTTACAAAATACAAAGGGGAGGCAGGTGCTTAGTAGCGAGGCTTTACTGACCGTAAACAGTAGTGATCTGAGTGAAAAATGGTCGTTTGCTTACGATGATGTTCTTTCAAATATTCCTATTTCAACTTTGGATTTGTCTATCCGCGCATACAATGTTTTGAAGCGAAATGATATAGAAACTGTCGGACAGATTTTTTCTAAATGGAAAAATGTAGTTTCTCTTAAAAATGTTGGACCTGCCACATTGGAAGAAATCCAAAAAGCAATCATTGTATTGCAACATGAAGTTGATGATCGCAAGAAAAATGATCGTGCAACTTTAATGACTGATAAGGCTCAGGATATAGAAAGCAATCTGCTGTTATCGTCACAGCATAACGAATACCTTATAAAAATAAAAATTCGTGAATTAAATCTGTTTCCGGGCGCTAATCTTTTACTTAAAAATATGAATATTGAAACAATTGACCAAATAACATTGGTTAAATTGGTTGAAATTGGGTCAACAAAAGGTCTAAAGCCTCAAATGGTAAGACAAATTTATGATGCCCTCATAGTTTGGTTGAACCAGGATGAAAATCGAAAGAATGCATATTTGGAAGTTATGAAAGGTAAAGGTGTAATCGCTCGGCCAGAAGAAATAGGCTTCGACGATTATTTTAATACTCTCTTCGGACTTTTAAATCCCCGTTATTTTTCAATGATTGAATTTAGATATGGCTTAAGAACCGGCAAAAAAATGACTTTGGAGGAGACTGCAAAGCAGTTTGGGGTTACACGAGAGCGTATTCGGCAAATTGAAAGCCTGGCGATAGAAATTATAAAAAAACGATTAACCCAGATAACTCAGTTGCCATTACTTGAAAAAATTAGGGAAAATATTGATGCCCGAGGCGGACTTATTTCTGAATCTCGTTTGATAGACGAGCTGCGGCGTGTATTTACAGACACTGCTTACTCCATGGAAGGGATTATAGAGTTCGTTAATAAGATATTCGATGGAGTAATAAGCCTAAATCATGATGAAGTAAAAATAATATATGTACCAACATTACGTAGCTGGTCTACAAGTTCTTATGATAAAGATCAGATTTTTCAGGCTGCAAATAAACTTTTCGAAATTCTTTCAACCGCAGAACTCCCAATGCAATGGGCGGATCTTTTCTCAATGCTTATACGTGAAGATGGATTACTGACCCTTGACGAAAGCCTTGCGCATGCGGTTGCTCTTTGTATGAGCGATACACAGCAGATTCAGCGTCAAACGGATGGTGGTTGGTCAAAATTTGAGAAGACAACTCGTTATAGTCGCATAATTACCGTTATGAGGCAAATAGGACGACCTGCGCATTTTAGCGAAATCACAGAAATTTACAATCAAACCTATACTGATTTATCACAATCAGAACACAACATCCATTCCGTATTAAGTGGTCGTGGAGAGTTTGTACGTGTAGGACAAGGAAAGTATGGATTACCAGAGTGGGGGTTGCACGATGACGGTAATGTTGCGAATGCAGTGTGTCGTATTCTTGCAAATCATAAACACCCTATGAATCTTGCAGATATTGTTGATGAAGTTCTAAAAACCTGGGATGTTCAAAAATCAGCGGTCATTTCAGCCATAGATGGTGATGCTCGATTTTCTAAAACCGCAGACGGAAAAATTTGGCTGACAGAGACAGGATTTACTCGAAAAAAGAAAGTAAAGCGTGATGATGACACCCGATGGGATCGCCTTTTAATTGTGTTACGAGAACTTGGGAAACCTTTTCCAGTTCATCTAATCGTGGAAGCGCATAACAACTCTTACACAGAACGACCATTAACTATTTCCACTGTAAGACATATGATGTACAGGAAACCTGAGTTATTTGTCCGTACAGGACGTGATGAATTTGGATTAGCGGAATGGGGATTGCAGTCTTTTCAAAATTCTCCCGTAGACCGTTCGGAGGCAATTTTGAAAATTTTACAACAAAAATCCCCTCTCCATATTGAGGAGGTTTGCCGCCTATATAACGAGAGTCATCCTGAAAAACAAGTTGGCTTGAATGCCATTCGAATAGATTTAAAAAAACTTGCGGGGGCTATTTCGACCCAAGGCAAAGGAATTTATAAAATAATCAATAATGATAACGCGAACCCTGAATCGTCGGATGCTCAGCATGAAGAGCGATTTGAGAGAATTTTGAAAATATTTATTGAGATGAATCGACCATCCGGGGTGACACCAATACTTGAGCGGTATAATCAATTGCATCCAGCAGACACCATGACGTTAGAGGGTTTTATGGAGTATTTAATGTACGCAAAGAATCATCCAGAGAAATACTCTGCACTGTAAGAGGATCAACACTTGCTTCTTAGAAACGAACTGCTTTTTAGCAACGCTTTTCTCAATAATATTATTCCCAATCCTGAGCAGATGGGAACTGTTTATGATTTCGTTCACGGCGCACGGGCGTGGTTTCAGCGCGCTGATCTATCTTCAGACACAGAAATGGTCGCGAGTTTCATTCGACCATTTTTACAAAATCAATCTCTCGATTTAACCTCAATAGATTCGGAACCGTCAGCGTTTGCGCTGGCTGCTCCCTGGGACGCCAATCAAGCACAGGGGCTTTTGTTTGTGGTGTCAGCGGATCAGGCTTTGGATGGCGCTTTGCCGGATGGCAGCATTCCTAAAGGTCAACATTGGATGATCAAAGCCGTTGATTGTGCCCGCGAGTTGAATATCCGTTGGGTGGTTTTGACAAATGCGAGGCAGTGGCGAATATTGGATGCGCAAGGTCTGCGCCGCTATGAAGCGTATCTGGAGATTGATCTCGAAGCGCTTGTTCAAAGCGCCACACCAGGGAAAGAATATGATTTAGCCGCGCACCTTTTTCATTCTTTGTTTAGTTTGGAAAAAGGTTTCCTGCACGATCCTGAAACTGGTTTGTGCGGACTAGATCAATTTGCCGTTGGCTCGCTTCATTACACGTTGCGGACTGAGCAATATTTGAAGTATTCTGTATGCGACAATATGGATGTGCCCGGCGGGGGAGATGGCATTATTGCACAATTATGCCTTGGGTTGGTTCGTGCGATTCACCCAAGTGGAGAATATTCCTTCACCGAAGCGGAGCGTGACGCCATTTATCGGGATGCCACTTATTTGCTTTATCGTTTGCTGTTCATTTTTTACGCCGAAGCGCGCGGATTATTACCATCAGGCGAGCCCGACTACGATGAGATCAGTCTTCATAATCTTATTGATGACGCGTCCACTTTGCAGGCTAATCCAGATCAGGCTGCAAAGCATCCCACCAGTCTGTGGGATGCGCTTCTCTCTCTGTTCAACCGGATCGATGTAGGCGATATCGCTTTACACGTATCCGCGTTCAATGGCGGATTGTTCGATAATTCCCAACGTCCTTATCTGAGTCAATACGCGATCCAAAATCCTTATCTGGCGGATGCGCTGGTTCAGCTCGCGTTCTATCGAAATCCGAGCCAGCCGGATAGATTGGAAAGCATTGATTATCGGGATCTGTCCGTGCGTCATCTGGGCAGCCTTTACGAAGGGATGATCGAATACCGCCTGTTCATCGCCGAGGAAAATTTGTTGGCACGGCGCGAAAAAGATGGCGGGATACGCTATTTGCCCGAAAAAGATACGCCGCGCAAACTCAACGATGAGATGATTCCCGCCGGGCAGGTGTACTTCGCGCAAAGTCCGCATGAGCGCAAATCGACTGGCACGCATTACACCCTTGAAGAACTGGTGGAGCGTCTGGTGCGCCAGACCGTGCTGCGCCTTTTGGAAGAGCGCTGGCAGGAATTTGAAAAAGAATTCAATGCTTTGCTAAAAGAATTGGAAGCCACATCTCCAGAACGCCGCTCGGCAATGCAGGAATTTATCGACAAACGTTTGATCGACTTTGTTGAGAAACAAGTGCTAAGCCTGCGCGTCTGTGACCCCGCAATGGGTAGCGGACATTTTCCAGTGCATACATCACACCAGATGACGAATTTTATTTTGCATACGCTGACGCGCACGAATTGGAGCAACCCCGGCATTGATTTGAACCCATCCACTTGGCGGCGGCGTGTTGTGGAGCAATGTCTGTATGGCGTAGATATCAACCCGATGGCGGTGGAACTTGCCAAACTTTCGCTCTGGTTGGTTTCCATGCAAGCGGATCGCCCGTTGTCCTTTTTGGATCACCACCTTAAACACGGAAACAGTTTACTTGGCAGTCAGTTGAAAGAGATTGAGTCCCTGCTCGATGAAAACGAACTTACTCGGGTATCCTCTAAAACTGCTGTTGCAGAAGCGCGTGGACAATATGCCTTTCATGAGTTGTTGCCTGTTTTGGACATCCTGAGCAAAGCCGGTAACTTGATGGGCAAAATTGCAGCCCAGGTGGTTTCACGGGTGGCGGATGTTCACCAGCAGGAGATTGACTACGCCGATGTAGAGGCTATTCTTGCTCCTTATAAGCGCATTGGCGATTTGTTGGTGGCGCAAAAAATGGGTTGGAAGGTAAAAGCAAACGATTTACACCAACTGGCAAAAGCATTGGAGACGACAGCCCCTGCTGAGTTGGATGCGCAAAAGAAATTATTGTGGGAGCAGGCTTGCCAATTTACTGCTGGTCAAAAAACTTTTCATTGGGAATTGGAATTCTTGCAGATATTCGCAGGAGAAATCAAAGATAGCAATGATGATCTTCATAATGGATTTGACATAATCCTTGGCAATCCTCCTTTCTTAGGCGGATCCATGATAAGTACTCAACTTGGAGATAAGTTTTTAAGATATTTAAAAAATGCTTACTCAAATTCTGAAAAAAATACAGACTTATCAGCATATTTTTTTAGACTTGGGTTTGAAATAACAAAATATCTAAACTCCTTTGTTGCTTTTATTGCCACAAGCACTATCGGACAAGGTGATACAAGAGTCACTGGACTCAAATTTATGGTAAATAATGGAGCTGTGATCACTTATGCTGATCGCTACATTAATTGGGCAGGCGATGCGACTGTAGAAGTCAATGCCATTGCTCTTGCGCGATCGAATAAACCTCAGGCAGTTTTTCTTGATGGAGGGCAAACACCTTACATCTCATCATATATGGATGATCTTCCAGAATTTACCCCTGCTCGGTTATTGCAAAATCAATCTAAATCGTTTGGTGGAGACAACTTACACGGCATTGGCTTTGCTATTGAGATATCAGAAAGTAATTTGCTGGTTCGCAAGGATAATCGTAATCAAGAATGTTTATATCCATTCTTAAATGGAGAAGATGTAAATAAAAACCCAACTCAAGAAAGTAGTCGCTGTGTGATTTGCTTCCATGATTGGTCTTTTGATCACGCAAGTACTTACCCAGATTTATTACAGATTGTACGGGAAAGGGTAAAGCCTGAACGTGACCACGTAAAGAGATTAACTCACAAGAAAAACTGGTGGCTTTATGGAGATTACCGTCGAGGTCTTAGGAAAGCATCTAAAAATTTACAAAGAGTGTTGGTAAGGAGTGCTGTAAGCGAACTTCATATGCTTAGTTTTGTTGACGCAAGAACAATATTTAGTCATGCACTTGTAGTCCTTGCATTCGACGATTATTTTCACTTTGCAATATTGCAATCTTGGGCTCATGAAGTATGGTTAAGACGACAAGCATCAACCATGCGTACAGATGTACGTTATACCCCTACCGATTGTTTTCAAACTTTTCCGTTTCCCCAGATACTTTTAGATGAAGTAAGAGTTGACGTAGAAAATGCAGCAAAATTATTTTACGAGTATCGCCAACAGACTATGCTTGCCCGTCAACTTGGCTTGACCAAACTTTATAACCTATTTAATAACCCTGCCTGCCAAGATGCCGATATTATCGAAATGCGTGCCCTGCATACCGCAATGGATCAGTCCGTGCTGGCGTGTTACGGCTGGGAAGATATTGACTTGCGGCACAATTTCTATCTCAATGATCGCAAGAAAATCCGCTTTACGCCTGCGCCTGAAGCCCAGCGTGAAATCTTCATCCGCTTGATGGAACTCAACCAGAAAATTGCCGCTGAAGAAGCCGCCAGTGGTCTCACGCCAGAATTGGATCAAGAAGAAGAGGAGCAGGTAGAATGAGTAGTATGCAAATTCCTCTGTTTGACGATTCCAAGCCAACACCTCCACGCCCGGAATGGGGCGAGCAGTTGTTGCAACCCATTCCGCTTCATAAAGACGAAGCAAATTCTCTTAAGGATCTAGTTCCTGAAAATGCAGCCCTTCGGATAACGCATAACTACGATGTGTCCAGTAGCGTTCTAAGCCGTTTTCTATTATTCTTCAACGACCAAGAAACAAAAAAAGTAAAATTTTTAAACAGCTCATTGGCAACGGAATTAGCGATCCCCTCTAGTAAAATTCCATGTCTAATAAATTTTTCTCACAAAACAGAACTGCTGAGTGTTGACAATCAATTAACTTCTTTGGCAAAAATATATCTTAAGTATGATCAATATTTATTGGATAAAGGTGGGTTATGGTTGTTGCACTACCTAATCTCATCAAATGCCTTTTCTGCAAGTTGGAGCAGACTTTTTAATTCGATGGTTTATCAGATGGAAGAAATTTCACCCGGAGATATGCCCGCTTATTTTAAAGATTTACAAGGCGGCATGTCGGATAAGATGTTCAACTGGAATGGTCCCAAAGAATTAGGGGCGATATTACGCACATATTCTGAAAGCATATTTAAGCCGCTTGGATTAATAATACGGGTTAGCACTGGAAAATATGCCGTCATCACAGATGAATTTGCTATTCCACCCTTGGTCTGGCTGTCCAGTATTTTGGCTTATCGCGATCGCTTCTACCCCGGCGCTGCAAGCCTCGAAACTCATTTGTTGGTAGATGCGCATTTCAGTCCGGGACGATTATTCCGCCAAAAAGAAGAAGGAATACGTCATGGATTGGAGAAATTACATACCCAGGGATTGATCACCGTTGAGACGCGCCTTGGCTTGGATCAGGTACGTTTCAAGCGTGAGGTTACGTGGATTTCGGCAATTGCAAAATATTTTGAGGAGGGCAAATGAATTTTGCCAAATATCTCGAGCAGCAAACACATGAAGATCGTCAGGCGTTCATCATTCATTATCCGGCACTCAGTGGAAAGACGCAATTTATCCAAAAAGCATGTCAAGTCATTCCCGGCATTCATTATGTTGATTTGCTTGAATATGCTTTGGCAAACCCTGAACTATCATCCTTGGAAAAAATTGAAGTCGGCATATTTACGAATATGCTTTTGCAACTTGATAGATCACTGCCCGAGAATACTTCGGCGTTGGTGATTGACCAGGGAGATTTTATGTTTAACACCTGGGATAAAGATGAAAAACTGGAATTTCTCCATTGGCTGCGCGGAACGCTGCGCACTCCTTCGGTTGCCAAAAGACCCTTTATTTTCATTATCCAAACAGACGGCATACTCTCGTCCGCCACATTGACCAATACTCGAAACCAATCCCGCATTCTCGCGCTAAACGAGTTTGACGCTTTGTAATCCATCAGGAGTAATTATTAATGACTAAAATTTCTGAACTTATAAACTTTCATACTGCTTACGGCAGCCAGGTGCGCTTGCACGATCATTTTTATGATGATGGTGAAAACGGCAGTCGTCTGAGCGGGTATATGCCCATCAGCGCGCACCGCGCTGCTTTTCAACAACTGGTGAAGGCTCAACTGCCCGACCGCAACAATAAAGATAAAGTATTCATGCTGACCGGTTCGTATGGCACGGGTAAATCTCATCTTTGCCTGATGTTAGCGAATTATTTTTCGCGAAAATCTGATTCAGCTCCTATGAAGTCTTTATTTGATAACTGGGCAAAACGAGATCCAGATGGTGCTCAACTGGTAAAAAATATACGTGGCGACGGTCGGTATCTAGTGGCGATTTGTGAATTTGGTACAGGCAAACCCTTTGAAGATATGGTGCTTTCCTCCGTTGAAGAAGCTCTGGAGATGGAGGGTGCCGAAGATGTAGTCCTCAACACTCATTTTAAGGGCGTGCTCAGGCAGATTGAAGAATGGGAAAAACGCCGCCAGGCAGGCGAGCCCGCGGGCGCTTACGAAGACTTCATGAGGTTTTTAGATGAGGACGATGGCGAAGTCAGTCTCAAAAAATTAAAGAAGGATTTACAACAGAATTCTTCCAAAGCCATGGAACAATTTCAAGAGGCGTACCAAAAAACAATTGGGCAGCGCTTTAATATGCACAATGACAACCTGAAATCCGTCCTGGAAGATCTATTGCGCAGCCCGGATTTCAAGTCGCGTTATCGTGGCTTGGTTATTCTGGCAGACGAGTTTGGGTATGCGCTCAGTGAGGGGAAAGTTCCCATGAGCGTATTCCAAAGTTTCGCAGAGATGTCAAAAGATGGTGTGGATGGACTTCCGATCATCTTTGTTGGCGTGGGTCACCGGCGCTTTGAAATGTATGCCAACCCCGCTTTGCTCACAGACTTTCGTGTGGTGCGCGACCGCGTCACCGAGGTCAGCCTTGAATCCGAAGAGTTGGAACAAATCATTGCCGCGTTGGTTTCCCCAAAGAAAGAGGAAGCGATTTGGAAAACCGATATTCAAAGCCATTGGCTTTTAACCCGCATGGCAAATGAAACAACAAAGCAATCGGAACGTAAAATAAAGATTTTCGAATATTTGCGGGAACCTGATCTGCTGGAGCAGATTGTCCGCAATATTTACCCAATGCACCCATGACTCCACTGCAAGAAGCCATAGTTTAATAACCGAAACTCGGGCTGAAACCCGGTCGAGAGCGTAGCCAGCGCACCGAAAAAACAAAACAAGAAGTCAGCGTGGCA
>VFKN01000034.1 GCA_009885525.1 Anaerolineaceae bacterium
CTTGCGGCAATCCTTGCATAAAAATTGCTGGCTACCTGCGCTATTTTTACCATTCTTGACTACATTTGTGCTATCGCACTCAGGACAGTGAAAAACTACCACTTTGCTTATCATGTCCCTTTTATACCATCATTTGGAAAAGCCCACTACCCGGAAATCAAGTGTGCCTGTGGCGGCATCTTGAAATACCAACGTCGGCGCAAGGCGACGATTTGGTCGGTGTTTGATAAAGTGGTTTACAAAAGAGCGATCTATGCGGGTTGTGTTTGCGAACAAGGGTGTGCTCCTGTCGACCAACGTTACGGCATAGAGCCTGGTAAAGTGACGTCTGGATTAGCGCGGCTGCTGGCGTTAATTGGGGTCAACCATGCGCTTGACGAAGGTCGAAAAAGCCTAAAAGAATTTTTGTTGTTTGAAGTCTCCGAGAATACCGTGCGTGCGGAAACTCAAAAATTGGGCGAATTGCAACGTCAAGCGGATGCTGATTTAGTAAAGGCGACGCAGAGTGAGAGCAGTCTGCAAGAGCGAGAAAAAAGTCAACCACCTGCGCCAGACATCTTGTATGGTTCAATTGACGCCGCGAAAGTGCGGGTTGAGCCACGCGACAAAAAGGAAAAAGCGGTTGAAAACCGAGAAAAGTGGCGCGATTTGAAGGTTGGATGCTGGTATGAAGGCGAAATTGTTCCGAAAAGTCAGCATTCGGCACGGCAGAAAGACAAAGCGCAACGTGAAGGTGTTATCTTGCGCGCCAAAAACCAAAAATATTTTTGCGACATTGAAAAAGCAGGACAGTTTGGCAAACTATTCTGGGCCACAGGGTGCGCGGTTGGCGCAGACCGTGCGCGCGTGTTGGTATTTATCTGCGACGGCGCAATTTGGATTTGGAATTTGATCGTTCACTATTATCAAAACGCCATCCAAATTGTGGACTGGTATCATGCCGCAGACCGCTTGAAACGCATCGCCGATGAAGCCTTCGCTAACACAGATGAACGGCGGGCTTGGCGAGAAAAAGCCACAGAAGACCTATAGCAAGGTAGAGTTGAGTTAGTCATTGAAGCCTGCCAAACGTTGGCGAAGAAATCCGAATTAGCGCGACAATCACTCTCTTACTATGGCGATAACATTGAACGCATGCGCTATGCTAAATTTCGCGCGGCTGGCTACTTTATTGGCAGCGGCATCATTGAAAGCGGTTGCAAGCAAATCGTGACTCAGCGTCTTAAAATTTCTGGCGCGCAATGGAATTTGGACGGCGCCATTTTGACTGCCAAAGCCCGCGCCGCTTGGTTGAGTGATACTTGGCAAAAACTCGTGACCGCCCGTTCGCTTTTACCGCTCGCCGCCTGACAACCTTTGCGTGCACACCGGTCAAGGATAAAGGAAAAGCGGTAAATCAGCAAGACCAAATACTGCAAAAAATTCTAAACAACTTCTGGAATATGACAGTCATCTCGCGTAACAGATGACTGTCATATTTATTGTTCCTTGCTATATGGCGCGGGCTTTCCGTCCAATGCCGCTTTCAAGCGGCTTTTGCTGAATGAAAAATTCATCAAGGGGTCGATGAAAATTCTGCTTTAAATTACCTTTATAATCAGCCGCATTATGGAAAAATCCCGTTTGGAAGCATTTAGCGATGGCGTGTTTGCCATCGTGATCACTTTGTTGATTTTGGACATTCGATTCCCGGATGTGCCTTACAGCCAATTTATAGAAGCGCTGGGCTCCGTCTGGCCGCGCATACTGGCATACGTGCTGAGTTTTATTATCATCGGGCTGTATTGGGTCTCGCATCACAACTCCCTGCATGCTATGAGAAAAACAGACCGCGGTTTTCTTTGGCTGAACATCCTATTCTTGTTGTGCGTGAGTTTTATTCCCTTTCCAACTTCATTGTTGGGGCGCTACCCATTTGAAGCGTGGCCGATTGTTATTTATGGAGTCACATTAATCACCTGTAATGTCGTCGCGTATATCATGGTGATTTATGTTCACTATCACCCGCAATTAGCCGTCGCTGCATTTAATGAAAAATATCTACGCAGCCACACGCCGATTTATATTATTATCAATGGCATCTATCTTTGTGCCGTTTTATTGGCGCATTCTTTTCCACTTGCAAGTTATTTGATCTATATTGGCGTGGTTGCAACCCTAATCATCATGCTGCCCAAAGTGGATGATGGGATTGATTTGGGATAAAAATAAACAGGAGAATATCATGCACAAAGGCAGACTTGAAGCGTTCAGTGATGGTGTGCTCGCCATCATATTAACCATCATGGTATTGGAACTCAAAGTGCCGGAAGAAGGCCATCTGGCAGCGCTGGCTCCGCTTGTGCCCAAATTTATCAGCTATGTGTTGAGTTTTATCTATGTCGGCATCTACTGGAATAATCACCATCATTTGTGGCAGGCGGTTAAAAAAGTCACAGGGACGGTGTTGTGGGCAAACCTGCACCTGCTGTTCTGGCTGTCGCTCATCCCCTTTGTAACAGGCTGGATGGGAGAAAATAACTTCGCTAAAACGCCAGTATTATTTTACGGCATCGTGCTGACGATGGCCGGCTTTGCCTATTATTTACTCACCATTAGCCTGCTCGCCAACCACGAAAAAGACTCCGCGCTGGCAATCGCCATCGGAAAGGATTTCAAAGGGAAACTTTCGCTGGTGCTTTACGCGCTGGCGCTGTCGCTTTCTTTTTTAAATGCCTACTTTGCACTCGCCATTTATGCAGGCGTAGCCGTAATGTGGTTCATCCCGGACAAACGCATTGAAAACCAATTCGAAAAATAACAAAAAATCTCCCGGCAAAGGGAGATTTTCTTATTGCTCTCTATAAATTTCTTATCCTTTAAAAAGAATAAACCACATGCGTCAATTCTTCCGACACCAACCACAGTTGTTTGGCTAGAGATTCATCGTAGGACTTATCGTTAGATTTGACTTTTATAGGATAGCCCTTCCTCCCGTCATCGGGACCAATATAATCGCAGCCGTTGACTTCAGGAGCGACAGCCGCGAACAGCGTGGGCAACGCGCCCATATCCTGTCCCTGAGCGAGTAAATTATTTGCCATCTTCATCATCCACAGTTTAAGCGTTGAGCCTTCCATTTGCGGACCCGCCGCCTGCAAATTCGTCGCCGCGTATCCCGGATGGCAGCCGACACTGATGATATCGATTCCTGCCGCGGTGAATTTCCGCTGTAATTCGTAGGCAAACAATAAATTCGCCAGTTTGCTTTGGGAGTAAGCGCCCCAAGGGCTATACTTATTTTTCCATTGCAGGTCATCAAAATGAATCTCGCCGGCAGTGTGCGCACCGCTGCTGACCGTCACAATTCGCGCGCCAGGAGTTTTCTTCAACACAGGCAGGAGTAAGCCGGTCAGCGCAAAATGACCGAGATGATTGGTTCCGAACTGCATCTCAAATCCGTCAGCGGTTTTACGCTGAGGCAGCGCCATCACGCCCGCGTTGTTGATCAGAATATCAAGGCGATTATATTGAGTCAGAAATGTCTGCGCAAAAGACCGCACGCTTTTCAAATCGGATAAATCCAACGCCATCACGCTCACCTGCGCTTGGGGATAAAGTCTACGAATAGTCCGCGCGGATTCTTCGCCCTTATCCACGCTGCGAACTGCCAGAATCACGCGGGCATTTTTGCCAGCCAAAACCAGCGCTGCTTCGTATCCAATTCCGCTGTTGCCACCGGTCACGACCACCACCCTGCCCTTTTGATCCGAAATATCAGTCTGTGTCCATCGACTAGCCATAAGTTGTCTCCATTTTATTGACGATTTATATTTTAAATTATCTGGCGCGAGATTCATTTATAACAAAACGACTCTACTGCCCTTCTCCAGACGGTTTTCATCCTGATTTATTACGAGCGGATGCACAAATTGATCGGGCAATTGAGTCGAAAACAGAAATAAAAGCGGGCGAGTTTCCTCGCCCGCCAACTTTTTAACCTTCAAACCTGCCGACCCTTCGACAGGCTCAGGGCAAGCCGTTTTAACACTCACTAAACCCGCAGGCATAACACTTGCGACAGCCTTCTTCATTCACCACAGCTGCCTCGCCGCACTCGGGACAGATGTCGCCGATCTTCATCACGGGCGCATGTGAGTCATGTCCATGACCGCCGCTGCTATTGGATTTCACTTCTTCAGTGACAATTCCGTTTTTCTCATTCAGGTATGTATCCAGCACCTGACCAATGCCATCGGGTAGGGAACGTACGCGGTTGATGCCAAACCCGAGCGAGCGTCCGCCGCCGATGCCGATCAACTGCACGACGATCTCGCGCATTCTATCCACGGGTGCAATGGGTGAAGCCATGCGCAGAATGTAAGAAATCAAACGTCCGATCGCTTCGGAGACGGCGGCAATTTCAGAACCAGCCTTGGCGGTATTGACAAACGCCTCAAAGGGTTGCGTTCCGCCATTTTCGTTGATCGTGATGAAAGCCTTGCCAACGGGCGTCTCGATGGTGTATGTCTTACCGGTCAACGCTTTGGGGCGCGCCTTCTTGGTTCCATGCCACATTACAGGAGCAGCAGGTTGTTGCGTCACAACAGGTTCAGCCACTACTTTCTTATCCGCTGTGGCTTTAGTTTCCAAAACAACTTTATCGCGCGAGCCGGTCACATAAACTGTAATGCCTTTGCAGCCAAGTTCCCACGCCATCATGTACACTTTGGCAACATCCTCTTCGGTGGCGCCTTCGTGAAAGTTGACCGTCTTCGAGAGCGAGTTATCCACATAATCTTGCAGCGCGGCTTGCATGCGAACATGCTCTTCCGCGGTAATATCGCCAGAAACCACGAACGTATCGCGCACTGCCTGCGGAATTTCAACGATGTTCTGACACGTGCCGTCGTTCATCACTTGTTCGACAATTTCCTGGCGCTTCTCTTCGCCCAATCCAAGTTTTTTCAAGGCCTCATCAAAACGCGGGCTCGCGTATGTGAGTTTAAGATCCTTGCCGTTATCGTTCACGTGGCGGATATATGCGAGCGCGAAAACCGGTTCGCAGCCATAACCTTCACAGCCAGCAACCGTTGCGATGGTTCCCGTCGGTGCGACTGTGGTCTGCGCAGCATTTCGAATCCCGTGACTTTTAATGCCCTTCGTGATCGCATCCCACTTGACCACGGGTTTGTTCCAGTTATGCTCGGATTTAATCCGCGCCTCGGGTGCTTTCCATTTCATATCATCCATATCGTAGATACTGCCTTCAATGGCGGGGAAAGGTCCGCGCTCTTCGGCGAGTTCCACGCTGGTCTTCATCGCGTGATAACGCACGAATTCCATGATCTGCGCGCCGAATTCCTGACCTTCCTGCGAGCCATAGCGCACACCCACGTGATACATCAAATCCGCAAGACCCATGATGCCCAATCCAATACGGCGCGCGCGATGCGCCGCTTCTTTGAGCTGCGCAACCGCCGGCACATACGCATTGGCTTCAACCACATCATCAAGGAAGCGCGTGGAAGTCACAACCGACTGGCGCAAAGTTTCCCAATCCACGCTGTTGTTGGGGCCGCAATGTTCGTTAAGGTTCACAGAACCGAGACAACAATTTTCATAAGGTCCAAGCCATTGCTCGCCGCATTGGTGCGCGACAATACCGTTTGCGATCACGCTATGCGTTTGCATTTCAGTAAGATCATACACATCTGCCATACCTGCATTTTCAATATCCAACACTGTTGTTTCAAATGACTCAAAGTTTGAAACGCGCGTCTTACTGTCAATAAACTGTACCGCTTTATTTTGTTTGGCCGATTCGAGAAAACCAATATCGCGAATGAACTTATCGCGATTGACTTTATCAATAATCAATTCGTAATCGGCATGAGTGAAATATTCCTTCGAGCCGCCTTTGCCATTAGGTAACATGCGAAAACCATCTTCGCGGCGTTTGTGAAGACGACTCACAATGCCAAAGTTCAACAAAAGCATTTGAACATCTTGCAATAAATCAAAAGATGCGCTTGCAAGCCGGATTGAGCAGGATTTTTTAAACAACGAAAGATTCACTGTCCCATCAGCTGTAAACAACCCTTGCAGAAAACCAATCACGGCATTGCGTGGCGCATTCCAAATGGAAGCAGGGACACGCTTTTCATGGGCGGGCGCATGTAAAACGCCTAATGACTCAAAGAATACATAAGGCAATTTACCGTAGGTCAATTGGCGGACAGAACCACGATCGTGCAAATGCCCGCTACCAAAATACGCTTGCATGGTCTGATGAACTATATCCAACAATTCATCGCTTTCATAGTTGAAGACCATACCAACTGGAGAATTGCTTGTTGGGCTAAGCCAGCCATCCCCAATTAATGTACCAATGACTACGCCAAGTTCATGCGACCAATTACTCGGCAGATTCAAATATTGATTAGTAAAATCACCGCGAGTCACTGTATTACCAGAAGAATGATCACCCCCATGCGCCATGACAGCTATTTTCTGTCGGACGTACTCAACATTTGGCAAAGCAAAATTGCGACCCCAAACCCCTTCGCCAGATTGAAGTAATAATATATCGCCTTGTTTAATATCCTTTAATTCAACGTAGCCCCGGTCAGTTGTTAAGAATTTATGATCTGGCGTGGCAGTTACTGTATAGCCATGTTTAGTTGTCAATTTATAAGTTTGAACATTCTCGCGCGTCTTCCACGCAGGGGATGAAACACGATAAGCCACGCCAAAATTTTCACCTATAGAACCATGTCCACCTTGCGGAGCGCGTAGATCGGTAGCCACTATAAAGTTTTCGCCAGATTCAGCAAGTTCTTGAATAGTTCGCAAACCTAAATCAGTTGCTATACGAGTTGATCCAATAAAACACGGATTTGTCGCCTCAAGCTGATACAAATGCGGAACGGGGTTGCCGCGATTGGCCGCATCCAAAAACAACACGCCCGGCTCACCGTTGTGATGCGCCTGCTTGACGATCTTATTGAACAGATCGCGCGCGCGAATTTTCTTATAAGAGTTGATCGTGATTCCTTTTTCGATTGCCTGTTCCAAAGTTCCACTGAAAGCATGCTCTTTCATTTCAGCGAGGTCAGGGAAACGCAGTTCCCACTCTTCATCATTCTTCACCGCTTGCATAAACTCATCAGTAATGCCAACGGAAATATTAAAGTTCGTGATGCTGTTCTCGCTGATCTTGCTGTCAATGAACTCCTCCACATCGGGATGTTCCACACGCAAGACTGCCATATTTGCGCCGCGGCGTGTGTTGTGCGTCACCATGCCATAAGCAAGATAGGTGTGATTATCAGCAACTTCCAAATCCAGCGTGAGCGACCTGCCCGCTTCTTCCACGCCGCGAACTTCGACAAACCAATAACCATCTACCGCGGGTGCATTTTCAAAAGATTCAGGATGATCTTGTTTTAAGACGTCATATCCTGAACGGGTTAAATTTCGGTCATCGCGCATATAACGCAAAAGTTTTCGGCGCAGAGTCGGCTCTGTGGCGCGGAAATTAATATTCATACCGCGTCCCTTACTATCAATTTGCCCAACCGTAATTTCATTCAAAATAGGTTGCAGCCAATATTCAGGGTTTGGCAAAACAAAAGACGTTTCGCGGCGCAGATCGCTTTCCCAAGCATAAGCCGACACAAAGCGTGAACGTTGATCGCTGCCGATTTTTTCGCGCCATGCCTGTAAACCAACCGTTGAAGAAATTTTTACTTGATGTGTATCCGAATCACCCCAACGATTCAGCCCAGCCGAAACAGTGCGAATACCCACCGGGCATCCTAATCCGATCAACAAGGTGGAAACTTCACGCGCTAAACGCGCAGAAGATGTCACCAATGTGGGATAACCATGCGTCAATGTTCCGTCCGCTTCAAATAATCCGCGTAGATACGCACCAACAATATTTTGCGGAGACTGGCGAATTAAACGCGGCACAGAAACCTCGCGGCTGGAGGATTTCTCCAAGCCGTTCATTTGCAAAAATTCTTTAATCGCAAGATTATCCATTACAAAGGTTACAGAGCGGTCATTCGGTTTTTGCATTTTATGAACATTTACATTAAAGAGACGCTCCATCAATGCGGGCATTTCTTCCATGAGATATGAGGAATGCGCTACGCTTATACCCACACGATGATCATCTTCGCCCTTCGCCACAAACCCATCACCGGCCAAACAGCCAAGAAAGAATGCAAAATCTTCATCGATGATCGAAGGCAATTCGGGCATAATTTGATTGCCATGTTTTTTGTTTGGCTTCTTCAATGCCTGCAAAGTACCAGCGTGTTCACCCAGGCGCACAACCACCCAATCGCCTTTCTCCAAGTCTTGAATTTCTTTCCATTGCGGACCGAAATTCGTCATTACCTTTACTTTATGATTTGGCGTGCCTGTAATGCTTAATCCTTCGCGGGTATGAACGCGCAGCACTTCCGCCATGCCATTATTAAATCCGCGCGGAGAATCTTTCACGCCATCATCAGTCGGCACGGATAGATCGTGCGCCTGCCAGCCATCAACATTTGAATCTACAATTTCATCAAGGCGCAATAAACCTTTATTTGTAAATACTAAAGTTTCTGGAAGCAAACAACCGCCTTGAGCAATCTCACCGAAGGCATGATCGTACACGCGCAGGAATCCGACAGGCCCGGTTGCCTGACCTGATGAAGTCTTAACGAATGAACCCTTCGGGCGCAAACGTGAAAATGAAAAACCATTGCCGCCGCCTGTCTGTTGAATCAATGCAGCATCGCGTAAAGTCTGGAAGATGCCTGCGCTGTCGCGTCCCATATCATCGGTGATCGGTAATACAAAGCAAGCCGCCAGCTGACCCAGCGGAGTCCCCGCACCGGTAAATGTAGGAGAATTAGGGAAAAATTTCTTGCTGCTCAATAAATGATAATACTCAACAGTGCGCTTCTCGACATCCGCGCCCCATTGCTCTTCGACTCTGGCGACGTGATACGCCACACGCCAGAACATCTCCTCCACGGTTTCGACGGGCTTGCCGTCATTTCCGCGGCGCACATAACGCTTCATCAACACCTGACGCGCGTTATCGGTCAACTGCGCCCGTGGAAGTTCTTTGGGCATGGGGATCGTGGGCAGCAGCCCGTTATTTGCTTTTGTTTCAACAGATTTTGCGACCATAAAATATTCTCCTAAATATTGGTTTGAAAAAATGAACAAAGCATATCCCCCGTTTCGAACGGAGAATATCTTTTAAAAAAACTAATCTTCGAGCAGCTGATCTATTTCAGTACGAATGGATTGAAGATCGTGCAACCCCAGATACACGATCGCATAACGAATGTACGCGATTTGATCCACTTCCTTAAGTGTCTCCATCACCAGATCTCCCACCACACGCGAGGAGACTTCGGCTTTGCCAAGTTTTTGAAGTTTTGCTTCCACCTGGCCGATCATGCGCTCAATATCCGCTGCGGAAACGGGACGCTTCACGCACGAAATGCGAATACCGCGCGCCAATTTCTCGCGGTCAAATTCCTCGCGCGTGCCATCCTGTTTGATGAGCAAAGGCGTGGCAAGGATCGGGCGTTCGTGGCTGCTAAAGCGCTGTCCGCACTTCAAGCACTCGCGGCGGCGGCGAATTCCGCCGTTACTATCGTGGGATGTATCCAGCACCTTTGAATCATGGTGCTTACAATATGGGCAACGCATTGAAAACCTCTCAAAATTAGAACAAATGTTAGCACCATATATGGGCGTCCAGGCACTGCATCCCCGTATATATGGCTAATGTGAGCGGCATTTTAGCATATATACAAATCACAAGCAAGAGTCTGTTTCATATCAATTGTCTTAAAAAATTGGCGTTTTGGATTTTTTAAGACATACCCGTTTTGGAATATGTCTTTTATAAAAAATTTGTCAATCCCCCAAGCGACGTTATCAATACAAAGTTGTAAAATCAGTCGATGCTATAGCCCTATAAATTTTCCAGGAAATCCATGACATACTGATTGAATTTGCGGGGATGGCATTGATGCGGAACATGTCCGCAAATGGGCATGACATGAGCTGCGACAACATTCGGGAGCAAATGACCAATGCGCGTGAAGAAATCGGGCGCGAGGGTCTCATCCCGTTTGCCCCACAGGAGAAACGTCGGCTGGTGGATGCGTGGTAAATCGGGAGTGAGATCGGGGAACGAATGCAAAATATTGTAAACTCCCGAAGATGCGCGCGTGTAATCCAACGCAGTTTGGTAACGAATATGTTCAGGCAGAATATGAGACTTGCGATGACCAATATAAAATTTAAAACTATTCGCATCCACCATCAAACGAAAAATACGATGCGGCGTGCGGTCAAGCAATACAGTGTTTAAAAGTTTGCGCCGGAAGAGCAGGCGCACAACAGGCGATAGTTGATGAAGACCATAAAAGGGGTTTACCAAAAGAAGCGCGCGCACGCGTTCAGGGTGGCGCAGCGTATACAGCAAAGACAATCCTCCGCCCAATGAATGACCGACCAGAATCATCGGCTCATTAATTTGAAGCGAATCGATCCATGCGGAGAAATGCTCGAAGACCGCGTCGAATGTATATTCGTGATGGTGAGTTGCCTTATGGCTGTCGCCATGTCCCAAAAGATCAAGCGCATAACCCGCGTAGCCAGCTGCCGCAAGTTCGGGCAGGAGGTCGTCCCAATCATGCAGCGAAGCGACAAGCCCATGCGTGAGGATGACAGGCGCACCCTCGCCTTGCTGCACGTAATTTACAGTTTGATTATTTTTCAAAATCCCACTTTTTGTTATTGGTTGATTCATTGTTTTTTCAAAAGACATTCTTCACTCTGCCACGTGCTTCTCGAATCTTTTTGCGAGTTCCCTGCGTAAAACTTTTCCGATGAACGTTCTTGGAAAATCATCCATGAAAATCACAAAGCGCGGAACGAGCTGCGGCGGCAGGCGGCGTTTGCAATAGGCCATGATCGAATCGGCGCTGGGCTTTTCCCTGCCGGCGATGACAAACGCAAACGGATGTCCGGCCACGGCAACAACAGTCACTTCTTTCACCTGCGGAATTTCGTAAATGACTTCTTCCACGTCACGTGGGAAGGCGGGATTGCCGCGTCTTTCGGGGTACCACATATCCGCTTTGCGCGCGATGATGCGGAAATATCCTTGCTCATCCATTTGAGCAACATCGCCTGTGAGCAGCCAGCCGTCGTCCATCAAAACTTCTTTTGTCGCGGATTCGTTTTTCCAGTAACCCATCATCACCTGCGGGCCGCGCACCGCGAGCTCGCCGATCTGACCCGGCTCCACTTCCTTGCGTCCTGATTTCAAATCCACAACTGCGGCTTGCGTGGATGGCAGCGGCACGCCGATGCTGCCCACTTTGCGATTCTTGCCAAGTGGATTCGCATGCGTGATCGGAGATGCTTCTGTTAATCCATAACCTTCGACCAACTTGCCTTTTGTGAGTTTCTCAAACGATTCCTGCACTTCCACATGCAAAGGCGCGGAGCCGCTGATGCAGGCTTTGATGGAGCTGATCCCATATTTCCTGACGCCGCGAAAATTTGTGATGGCAACATACATGCTCGGCGAGCCGGGGAAGATCGTGGGCTTGTAACGTTTTATGGTTTTTAAAACATCGAGCGTTTGGAATTGCGCTTTCAAAATCAATGTCGCGCCGAGTGAGATGGGCACATTCAATGCTGCCGTCATGCCGTAACTATGGAAGAACGGCACAACGCATAAAAATCTTTCCCTGCCTTCTTCGGCTTCGGGCAACCAGTGACGGGTTTGCAGCGCATTCGCGACCAGGTTGCGATGCGAGAGCATGACACCTTTCGATTGCGCGGTCGTACCGCCTGTATAAATAATAGCGGCAAGGTCAGCGGGTTGAACTTCAACGATGGGAGATTTATCGCTGTGCGTCACGAGCCATCTATTCCAATGCAAGGAATTCGGGACGTCGAGTCCGCGGTTGCGCCAGCGAGAGATGATGTATTTGGGGAGTGGCAGATAGTCGGCGGCGTCGGTTAAAACAACGTGGGGGATTCCCGCGTCGCGTTGAATCCGCTTTGCAAGACCAGCCCAGATGGAAAGAGTCACCAGCACACTCGCATCCGCTTCCTTGACCTGGCGCGTGAGTTCTTCGGGCTCGGTCATCGGCGGAATCAAAACTACGGTCGCGCCCGCTTTCAATGCGCCATAAAAACCGATCACCATTTGCGGCGTGTTGGGCAAAAGCAAAATCACGCGCGCGCCTTTGCCAAGTCCCTGGGCGAGTAGCGCATTTGCAAAACGATTGGCTTCGTGATTCAATTTGCGGTATGAAATTTTTGCGCCTTCAAAATAAATGGCGGTCTTATTTGGAAATCTGCGCACGGATGAACGCAGCAAATGATGCGCGGGGATGCGCGGAATATCCACCGTGTACGGAACTCCATCCTCGTAATGATTCAACCAGACGCGCTCGCGCTTGAAATCATCCCGCGAAGTTTTGGTGGCGACAAAAGATGAATCGCGCCACGATTTTTTTGTTTCGCCGTCGAGGAAACGCGCGATGGCGCGGTCTACCGCTTCGCGCCGTTCGAGCATCACCATGTGACCCGACGAGCCGATGTCCACATCTTCGCCGCCGACAATGGATTTTGCGACCTTCTCAAAAAGCGGGCGGTCGAAGACGATGTCACGATGTCCGCGAATAACCATGGTAGGGACTTGTAGGTTTGCGAATTTATCCCAGCCTACCCACTTGGAAAGGTTGTCGAAATAGAATTGCTGGAGCGCGTGCGGAGGCCCATGCAGCCATTTGCGCGTGATGGGTTCGATCAAACGCAGGACCGATGCGGGAAGATGTAATCCTAATTTGAAGAGCGGATTTAATCTGAACTCGCCTGCTGTTGCAATGAGAATTAATTTCTCGACGTGATTCGGATGATTGAGGGCATAGTCAGTGACCACCGCGCCGCCGAATGAATGGCCGATCAACACAAAGGGCGTGGATACTTTCAGCTGCGCGAGAACCGCTTCGAGGTCGAGTTGGATGCGCGGCATATCGTAGCCGGAAGATGGCCGGTCGGAGAGTCCATGTCCGCGCAAATCCAATGCAATGACGCGGTTATCCATCGCGAATTTTTGCATTTGATATTGCCACTGTTCCGCTTTGCCGCCGAAGCCGTGAATAAAGACGATGGTGCGCAGCGGGCGTTCGGGCGAAACATCGATCGCAGAGAGGCGCACAAGCGGGCCTGTGGAAACGCGGATTTCGTGGCGGTAGAGATCAAAGTCTATATCCATAATGAGAGTTTACATGAGAGAAGGACGAATGTCAATTTAGGTTTCGGGTCAAAATGTTGGACTAAACGAAGAACACCTTCTTCGCAATAACATAATAAAACTTACGCAAGACGCTCCCTCATCCCCAACCCCTTCGACAGGCTCAGGACATCGCCTTCCCCCGAAGGGGAAGGGAGTCCCCTCTCCAACGGGAGAGGGCTAGGGTGAGGGCGCATCGCGCAAGCCATCTTGCGTAAGTCCTACATAACAAAAAGCGCGGGCGCTTTGACAAATCGCCCGCGTCCTGCTATACTCACCTTTGTTAGTTGACTTTTCACTGTCTTATTTGGGGCAGTTTGTTTGAGAACAATCGTGCTTGGTTAGTCCGTCCTTCGCGAGCAAGTCAGCGAAGGTCTTTATTTTTACCGCTTTTTGCATAACCTTCCAAACTTTTTTGAAAATTAACGGCGCAAATTAGAACTCCGGTTTACTGTTTTGCATTAAAGTTAAAACTTTCATGTTTCAGAAATTAGGAATCAACGAAAATTCCATTTTTGGACATTTACGCGGTACCCAGTAATCAGACCTTTTCCGCATTATGCGGTTTATATAATAAAAAAAATAAAAAAATTTTAAACAGTGAGGTATACAATACAATATGAGTAAGAAAAATAAATTAAGGATTATCCCGCTCGGGGGCTTGGGCGAAGTGGGAAAGAACATGATGGCCTACGAGTTCGCAGGCGACATCATCGTTGTAGACGCGGGCATTATGTTCCCGGATAACGATATGCTCGGGGTGGATTACATCATCCCCGATTTTGAGTATTTGATCAAAAGAGCAGATCGGGTGCGCGGGTTGATCATCACCCATGGTCACGAAGATCACATCGGCGCGATACAACATTTCATCGAGCAGATCAACGTGCCGATTTACGCCACGCCGCTGACCTGCGGATTGATCGAAGGTAAATTAAACAGAAACAACGCGCAGCATAAGGCGCAATTCAAAACCATTCAAGCGGGCGAAAGTTCCAATATCGGCCCGTTCAAAGTGGAATATTTTCACGTCAGCCATTCCATTCCCGACGCGGTCAGTTTGGGGATTACCACGCCCGCCGGTTTGGTCATTCACATGAGCGATTTCAAATTCGATCATACGCCCGTGGATGGCTGGCCCACCGATTTTGCCAAACTCGCGGAATTTTCGACTCGCGGCGTAGACCTGCTGCTCTCCGATTCAACCAACGCGGAACGCCCCGGCTGGACTCCTTCTGAAAAGGTGATTGGTCCCGCCTTCGATAAAGTTTTCGCGGAAGCCAAGGGACGTATCATTGTCGCCACATTCGCTTCGCTCATTTCACGCGTGCAGCAAGTTGCAGATGCCGCTCTAAAAAGCGGACGCAAAATGGCCATCGCGGGTCCAAGCATGGTGGACAACGTCAAGATCGCGCGCAAACTAAAATATCTGGAAATTCCAGATGAACTGATCGTGCCGATCGAGCAGGCCTTGAACATGCAAGAGCATAAAGTGGTCATCATGTGCACGGGCTCGCAAGGCGAGCCATCTTCCATCGTCGGCAGACTTTCGGCGGGGACAAATCGTCAATTCGACCTCAAGCCCAATGATACCGTTGTGCTTTCCTCGCACCCCATTCCCGGCAACGAAGAAGGCATCAGCAAGACTGTTAATCGCATCCTGCGCCGCGGCGCCACTGTAATTGATGATCGCGTCGCGCCCATTCACGTCTCGGGTCATGCTGCGCAGGAAGAGCAAAAACTGCTGATCAACATTGTGCGCCCGAAACATTTCATGCCCATCCATGGTGAATTACGCATGTTGAAGCGCCACGCCCAACTTGCAATGGAAGTGGGTGTTGATGAAGAAAACACCATCGTGGTCGAGAATGGACAGGTTGTTGAATTGATCGGCAACAAGATCCAACTCGGCGAACGCATCCCCGGCGGATATATCTTTGTAGACGGCGAATCCATCGGCGATATCGATCACGACATTATGAAGGAACGCAGTCAACTGGCGCGCAACGGAATTTTGTTAATTGACATCAGCCTGGATAAACACACCGGAAAATTATTGCATGAACCCGAAATTCTCACACGCGGATTTGTCACATCGGCCGAAGCGGAAACGCTGCTGCCCGAAGTCCGCAAACGCGTGATGGAAGCCGTCAACCATGGCGGCATGGAAAGCGAAAAGGATATCATCAGCACCATCAAGAGTTATCTGCATCAGGAAACAAAACGCAAGCCCATGGTGTTTGTGACATTGAGTAAAGGGTAAATAAAACCAACAAGCCCTCGAGTCACCTCGAAGGCTTGTTTACTTTTCACTACTCTTCTACTCTCTAATTATCTAATCTCTTTTTCCGCCGCCGTTACCGCTTCTTCAAACATCTTCAACCCCTCATCCATTTCGGATTTGCTCATCGAAAGCGGAGGTGCAACGCGGATGACGCTCTTGCCGCAGGAAAGCATCAGCAAGCCGCGCTCGTAGCCGAGGTCAACCACGCGTTCGGTCAAATCGTGATCGGGTTCTTTGGTCTCGCGGTCTTTGACAAATTCCACGCCGATCATCAAGCCTTTTCCGCGCACTTCGCCGATGCTTGGATGGCGCGCCTGAATTTCTGCAAGCGCATCCAACGCATACGCGCCGACTTCCGCCGCGTTCTGCATAAATCCATTTTCGATCAGGTCAATCGTCGCGAGTGAAGCCGCGCATGAGATCGGATTTCCGCCGTAGGTGTTGCCGTGCGTGCCGATTTCCCAATCCATTACGGACTTGCGCGCAATACACGCGCCGAGCGGCATACCTGAGGCAATGCCCTTCGCGGAGGTGATCATATCCGGCTCGACACCGAAATGTTCGATCGCCCACCATTTGCCGGTGCGTCCCATTCCGCATTGCACTTCGTCGAGGATCATCAAGATGCCATACTTATCGCACAACTTGCGCAGCGCGGGGTAGAAACCTTCTGGCGGGACAAGATATCCGCCTTCGCCTTGAATTGTCTCGACCAAAATTCCAGCCACATCTTTGGGCGGCAAAACCTGATTGAGAATTTCCTCTTCGATATAACGCACACTCGCTTCGCCGTAATCTTCGCCCGGGCGGCGTTCAAGAATCGGGCGGTATGGATTCGGGAATGGCGCGTGCGTCACGCCGTTCATCAGCGGATAAAATCCGCCGTGATATTTTGCCTTGCTGGCGGTGAAAGTCACCGCGCCCATCGTGCGCCCGTGGAACGCGCCCGTGAAGCCGATGAAGTTCGTGCGCTTGGTGTGATAACGCGCCAGTTTGATCGCGGTCTCAACCGCTTCGGTGCCTGAGTTGGTCATGAAAGAAAGCGCGTCTTCTTCAAAGGGCGCGATCTCATCCAACTTCTCAGCGAGTTTGATCCAATTCTCGTGATAAAAATCCGAAGAAATGTGGATGAATTTTTCCGCCTGTTCTTGTATCGCCTTAACGACCTTCGGGTGTGAATATCCAGTTGAGACAACTGCGATGCCGCCCATGAAATCGAGAAAACGATTTCCATCCACATCCCACACTTCACTGCCTTTTCCATGATCCATCACGAACGGATATCCGCGCGGATAAGAAGGCGAGATCACCTTGCGGTCTCGCTCGATCATTGCCTTTGCTTTGGGTCCGGGTAAATTGGTGTTTGCCATATATGCTCCTTGATAATTTCTGTAGCGCGACATTTATGTCGCTTCTTGGAATTGCAAAGCGACATAAATGTCGCGCTACAATCATTACGAACTTAACTTCATCTCAGCCAATGCGCGCGCGCCGAGCAGCCCCGAGTCATCTTTCAACTCTGCCCGCGTGATGACCAACCCTTCCAGATATTTTGGATGCATCAAATGTTCTTTTAAACTGATGTTGAATGAATCAAACAGCAGCGCTCCGCTTTGCGAAACGCCGCCGCCAAAAATAACAACAGATGGGTCAAAGGCGTGCAGGAAATTCGCGACGCCAATGCCCAAATATTTTCCCGCAATTTGATACGCTTCAATGGATAACGCGTCGCCGAACTTCGCGGCTTTGGATATTTCGTGCGCCGAAATTTTTGCACCGCCGCTTGAATTCAGCGTCAGAGATGATTCGCGCCCCGCCGCGAGTTGCTCCGCCACATAGCGCTCGATTCCAGTTCCTGATGAGAACGACTCCAAGTGTCCGCGCTGACCGCATCCACACAGCGGACCATCCACCTGAATAGTGGAGTGCCCCAATTCGGCAGCCAAACCGTGCTGTCCCTGCAAGAGGCGGTCTTCGATAATCACGCCGCCACCTACGCCGGTGCTGATGGTCAAATACAACACATTGTGATGTCCGCGCCCCGCGCCGAATTTCCACTCCGCGAGGCAGGCGAGATTCGCGTCGTTGTCCAAAAAAGAAGGTATGCCAAAATGTTCTGTCAATTTTGAGGTAATCGGAAAATCTCGCCACTCTTTAATATTTGGCGTGACCATCACGATGCCCGCATGTGGATCAACTGGTCCCGGCAGCGAAACGCCAATGGCGTCCACTTTTTGATCTTTCGGTAAAACATCCTCAATTAACTTAACCAGCCTGCCAAAGGTATCTGGTTCGCTGGCTTTAGTCTGTATTCGTTTTACCGAAAGGGGATGTATTTGGTCTTGTGTATATGTTGCGGCGCGCAGTTGCGTGCCGCCGATGTCAATGGAAACGATTGTGGGCATACGCACAATTATACCGTATGCTTTTTACCGCTCGCTGCTCTGTAATTGACTCATCCATCCATCCCTGCTATTATATTTTTTATGCAAAAGAATTTCCTCGCGCGCCTTTGGCAGACCCTGCGTGAACTTCCGCGCTGGCTTCGTCCGGGTTTGGATATTAAACGCTGGTTCGTACTCGTTATGTTTGGCATCACCATGTTGGGATTGGGCTTTGCCGTCATTCTTATTGACCTCTATCGAACCGATTCATCCAACCCGATCATTCTCCTTATTCTTTCTTACGCATCTTTGCGATTTATCCCGCGCACCTGGCGCGCGGTCATCTTCGGCGGGTTGGGCATCGGGCTGGTGGTATACGGCATCTTGAAACTAAACCGCTCTTTACTGCGCCCCTTTATTCGCCCCGGCTCGGATGTGTTCGACCAACTGCGGGATTTTCAGCGCCGCGAGCGCGGACCGCACATCGTAACCATCGGCGGCGGGCACGGACTTTCCACCCTTCTGCGCGGACTCAAATCGCATACGGGCAACCTCACCGCAGTCGTCACCGTCGCGGATGATGGCGGCTCATCCGGCAGGCTGCGCGAGAGTTTGGGAATCCTGCCCCCCGGCGATATTCGCAATTGCCTGGCTGCGCTTTCCAACGATGAAGCCATGCTCACGCAGCTCTTTCAATATCGTTTCAGCGGCTCGCCCGACCTCGAAGGTCATTCGTTTGGAAATTTATTTATTACCGCGCTGGCGGATATTACCGGAAGTTTCGAAGATGCCGTTGTCGAATCGGGGCGCGTGCTTTCGGTGAATGGGCGCGTGCTTCCATCCACGCTGCATAATGTCAAATTGGTCGCCAGCATGGAACTGCCCAACTTCACGCACGAAGTCCGCGTGGAAGGGGAGAGCAAAATTCCAGAGATGGCAGGGAAAGTCCGCCGCGTGTGGCTCGAACCGGATGACGCCCCCGCGTTTCCGCCTGTGATTCAATCCATCTTGAATGCCGATGTGATCGTGATCGGACCCGGCAGCCTGTACACCAGCATTTTACCCAACCTGCTCGTGCATGATCTGCTCGCCGCCATTCATGTCAGCCGCGCCATAAAAATATACGTGTCTAACATCGCCACCCAATCCGGCGAAACAGATGCGTTCACTTGTTACGATCATGTCCGCGCATTGGAAAACCACGTCGGCGAAGACCTGTTCGATATTATTTTATGCAATAATAATTACGATGGCGATATTGGCGCATCTCAATGGGCGCGCGCCGATGAAAAGACACTCTCCGACTCGCGCGCCTATACCGCCGACCTTGTAGATGATGCGCATCCCTGGCGGCATGATTCAGCCAAACTTGCGCAAACCATCATGGATATTTTTAATGAGCGTACAGGTCAGCAATTCTACTAACTCACTTACGTACTTCGCAATCCTGAAGGGATGAAACGATTATAGAAAATAGCCAAAACCATCATCAAATCCCGAAGGGATGTCATGGTTTTCTAGGCGAATTTTGCCCCGTACAAACACCATCAATATCATACGCATTTTGAAATGACGGCTGTATAATCTCTCTTCGAGAGAGAGTTTCAAGGCGCGAAAAAATCGCGTACTATTTTTATCAATTCAGAAGGAGAACAAATGAATATTAATTTCGCAATGTGGCGTAAAGCCTCCTGGCAGCTCATCAAAATGGAAGACAAGAAAGAATGGGATGCCCTCGATGTTGTTTCCAAATGGCTGATCGCCACCCGTTCCGCTGTGACCCTCGTCACAGTTTATTCCTGCATCATCGCCGGAATTCTCGCCGCCCGTGACGGAAATGGGAGTTTTTCATGGCTGCCATTCCTCATCATAACCCTCGGTTTGTTCATCGCGCATGGCACGAACAACATCCTCAACGATTACACAGACTACAATCGCGGCGTGGATAATGATAACTACTTCCGCACGCAATACGGCGTACACCCGCTCGTCCAAAAATTTTGGGATAACGCCACCTCCATCCGCTGGTTCGTGGTCAGCGGTTTTCTCGCCACTTTAGCGGGCGTCTATGCTTTGTTTTACACAAAGTTTTCAATGACAACAATCGGCTTGTTTGCTTTTGGCGCGGTTGTACTGCTCGCCTACACCTATCCCTTTAAATATTGGGGGCTCGGCGAATTTATGATCTTCCTCATCTGGGGACCAATTATGATCGCGGGCGTATATTTTGTTCTCACACAAACATGGAGTTGGAACGTTGTTCTCGCTGGTATTCCATTCGGCTTAAGCGTTGCCAGCATCAACGTTGCCAAGCACATTGATAAACACGACGATGACAAAGCCAAAGGCGTTGGCACGTTCCCTGTCCGCGTCGGTGAAGCCAATGCGCGCCGCGTCAATCAAATTGTGATCGTCTTAATCTATCTCGTCATCGCGTATCTTGTTTTTGTGCCGCGCTATTTCACCCCCGTCATGCTGATCGTTCTGCTTGCTTATAAAGAAGCACTCACAGTGCTCGGCGTCATGCAAAAACCGAAACCCGCGCAAGCCCCCGAAGGCTGGCCCGCCTGGCCCGTCTGGTTCTCTGGTTTTGCCTTCCAACACAATCGCAAATTCGGCGGTCTGCTCATTATCGGACTCATTGTGGATGCGCTCCTGCGAACTTTCCTCCCAACTTTCTGGCCCGGTCTGTTCTAACTAATTACCAAATCACAAATTTCAATCCACGCGGGTTCGGAGTTTTCCAAAACTCCGAACCCGATTTTTCCTTCAGGGGTAAATGCCGCAAATTGATTATCAATCCAGAGGATGACTCCCAACGGTGGATTCGGACTCACAGAAGATTCAAACACCCGAAGTTCATCCACATAGCTGATAACGCGATTCTGACTCCACTCGAATTTATACGTGTGCCACTGAGTCACGTCCACCCCCAATTTGATCCCATCTTCCGCGATAACTTTGCTTAATAATTTTCTCGCCGCCTTACGCGAGAAGGGAAGTACCATCCCCGCAAGAATCAATAGCGGATGAAATTTTGGCGAGCGGAATGTTTGTGCCAGAAAACCATTTGCTGCTATCGGTGGTTGAGTAGGGCGAGTGAGACCACTGAGTTTTACCGAAGCGTTCTTCTCGCCCGTATCGCGAAGTCCCCGTAGGGGGAAACCACCAATGGCTGAAGGTTCTTGAAATGATAGATAGTTCTCTGGCGACGCATGAAAGAACCAAACCGCATTCGGCAGCGCCGGCAAGCGGAACGGATTCCCGCCAAAGCCAAGCGACATCCCAAACGGCGCGCCCTGAGCATTGCCGAAGGGATCATTCCATAACCCAAATCCCCACGTACCGGGGATGGCAGCACTACTCGCGCGCGCGCGCAAACTCAGACTTGCCCTGAGCGATGTCGAAGGGTTCAGGGATTGATGCGGAAACTTAGTTCGGGGAAGCAGAGCATAATCGTCAAGTTGCGCATCCCGGTAATGAGAAGAATCTCCGCGCCCTACTTCCAATCTCCAGCCGTTTTCTATCCTTTCGACTTTTGCATCCTGAGTCGCTCTTTCATTCATCCTTTATCCTTCATCCTTTCCTATTCACCAGCCAAATACCGACCAAAATCACCGCGCCGCCCAAAACAGAAACGAGCGTAATTTGCTCATTCAAAATAACGGACGCGACCACCATGCTGGTCAGCGGCTCGACAAAAAGGAACGCGCCCGTTTGCACGGCGGACAATTGACTGAGCGCATCGAACCACGCGATGTATGCAAAACCGGTGGTGAATATGCCGAGAAAAATCATCGCCATCCAGCCTCTTGAATCAAGCAGCGGAATTTCGGTATAGTTTTTGCCCACGAAGAACGCAGCCGATGTGATCAACCAGCCGATGGTCATCACCCAAAACGTCATTAACGTGGATGGATGAGTCTTTAATCCGCGCCGCGATAAAATGGAAAACACCGCCCAATTGACTGAACTGATGAGGATGAGAAAATCGCCAGGCGTGCCAAAGTTGCCGATGGCGATATTTGAAATGCTGCCCTTGCTGACTACCGCCAGTACGCCGATCATCGCCAGCACAATGCCGGACGATTGCATCAAGGTTAATTTTTCCTTGAGAATCATCCAACCGAGGATGGCAATGAACATCGGCGATGTGGAAACGATCCAAGCGGTGGTTGAGGCTTGCGCGGTTTTCAATCCATTCGATTGCAGCCATTGATGAAATGAAATTCCCAAAAAGCCGAGCATCGCAAAATATAACCACTCGCTGCCTTTTGGAAATGCAAATTGTTTGCGCGCAATCACGGCGATAAGCAGCATGGGAATTCCCATTGCGAAACGCAGCCACACAACCGCAACAGGAGATATCTGCCCAACGGCAATCTTCGTGGCAATGAACGATCCGCCCCATACGACCACAGCGAACAGGGCTTCAAGATAAGGGAGCATTTTTATTTTTGACATTGAAATTCCTGTATATCTTTTGAGTTTGTCACCCTGAGCGTAGCGAAGGGTCTCTGAGATAAAAGTAGAGGTTCTTCGCTCCGCTCAGAACGACATTGCGTAAGGTGAGTTAGTTATTTAATTTTTAAAACTATCCAGCAGCCTTTTATACATTTTTTCAGTTTCAGGCAGCGGTTCCATATCCAACTCTTTTGCGAGCAGACGTTTCACTTCCTGATATTGATTGATTAGCCCGGAGCGATCTCCCAGCGCGGCGTAAATGCGCATGGCTTGCGTGTGCAGGTCTTCCTGTAATTTATCCACGCGCAGGGCGCGCTCGATCAATTCCTGTGAGCGTGTGAATCTTTCGTGTGAGTAATGGAAATCTGCCAGCGCGCGCAAGGTGTTGAGGTAGGCTTGTGTTAATCGCCTGCGTTCGGGGAAGAGCCAGTCATAGTATAGACTTGGCAAATATTCACCGTGATACAAGTTGACGGCTTGTTCATGAAATTGCGCCGCGACTTCATCATCTGATGCGGCGCGGGCTTTGGCGAGCGCGGAGTCGAATTCATCCACGTCGATGGAAAAGCGCGCGACATCGAGACGATACTCGCCGGTTTCCACCAATATCAAACGCGGAGAATTTTCTCCGACCTTCAAGGCGCTGCGTAGCCGCGATAACGCGGTGTGAAAAGCGGTCAACCCGCGCCCCGCTTTTTCAGCCCAGATCGCGTCAAAGGCGCGGTCGGCTGGGACGCGTTCTCCGCGGAAGGTGACGAAATACGCGAGCAGGTCGCGCGCTTTGGATGAAACCCAACGCTCTTGCGTAATCTCTTCTTCGCCCACAAAAACCTTGAATGCGCCCATGCTCTTGATCGAAACCACAGATTGATCTTTTACAGTGATGATCTGTTTTTTCTTTTTGTTCGGCAGGTATTCAATCACACGATCTAAAAATGGACTTGTGTAACCTGCTTCAGTAAGCGCATTGCAAACCACGCGGCTGCGTTCGCCCTGATCAACGAACAATTGAAACGCGCGCGTTGGTTCAAGTAACTCCAATGCGGCGCGCGCATTTTTGACGCCGGTTTCTTTTCTGTCGGTGACGAGGTGAATATATGCCAGCCCAAAATACACCATTGCAAGCGGCACGCGGAATTGGCGGCGTTTGCCGGATTGTAATAACTCGTTGAATAGATTCTCTGCGCGATTGATCTGCTCATTTTCCAATGCGACATCCGCCAGCACGCTGCGACAGACAAATGCTTCATATGCATCGCGGTTGCCGGTGTACGCCCACAACGCGCCCTCTGCGAGCTGCCAGGCTTCATCTACTCGCCCCTGACCATATAAGTTGTATGCGAGATAACCTGTCGCCATCAATTGCTCATAAGACGCCATGCCGAGTCGCTGCGCGAGTTCCACGGATTGACGCAAGGAAACTTCGGCGCGCGAGGTTTCACCTAAACGCGTGAGTACATTTCCCAATGCGGTGTACGCGGCGGGCAGCAATTCTGTGAGGTGCAATGTCTGCGCAATCTCGAGTCCGCGTTCGGCATATTTCAAGGCGGGTTCAAATTCGCGCCAGTATAAATGTGGCGTGACCAATAAGATGTAAGCCTGCGCCGCAATCGGCGACATTTGGTCGGGGATAAGTCTCAGCGCTTCCTGCGCATATTGCGCGGCGGATTGCGGGTCGCCATGCCACCAACAAATTTGCCCAAGCGATTGTAAAAAATTTGCGCGTTCCAGCGCGGAGAGTTTTTCCGCTTTGCGCGATTCTTCCACGGCTTGTTCCGCAAGTTCCTGTCCGCGATCCATGCCGCTCAGGAAGCCCGCGCTTTTAGCGAGCGCCATCAACGCTTCGGCGCGCGCGGCGTGATCATCCTCCGGCGCGGATTCCAGTGCCTGCGTTGCGAAGATTTCCGCCTGCCGATAATTTCCCTGCGCGCGATACACTTCCGCGAGACGGGTGACGGCGCGGCTTTTTCCCGATGGATTTCTTTGCTGATCGAATGCGAGCCGCGCATCTTCATACGCGGTGGTTGCCAGCCCCGCTTCGCCGAGTCGGCGGTGGGCGTTGCCGTGCTGCAATAACAATTCGGGGTTTGCGCGCAATACTTCTGCTGGAAGCATATTCAGGTAGCGATGTAAAACCTCCACGCTTCCGCGCTCGACATAATCGGATGCGAATTTCAACGCCGCGCGCGCAGCGGATTCAAAATCCTGCGCGGCGACAAAGTGCAGGAAGGATGCTTCCCATTCACTGTGCTGCTCATAATATTTCCCCGCGCTTTTTTCGAGTTCCGGGATTTGGTCACTGTACTCGCGGCGGAGTCTGCTTAACAAAAATTCGCGGAACAAAAAGTGATAGCGATACCAGCGCCGTTCTGCATCAAGCGAGGCGACGAAAAGATTTTGTTTCTCCAAATCCTCAAGCACGTCCTGTGAATTTTTTATGCCGACAATGGAGTTGCATGAGGCCGCATCCATTTGAGAGAAGATGGCGCTGCGCAAAAGAAATTTTTGTTTTTCCTCGGGCTGTCTGCGAAAAACTTCTTCCGCAAGATATTCAAATACAAAGCGATGTGAGCCGCTTAAGGATGCAATGATCTCGTGCGCTGCTTTTGCGTTTTGTCCCGCCAGCGAATTGCGGACGATCTGCAAGCCTGCCGCCCAGCCTTCGGTCTTTTCACTCAGCACGAATAAACTATCGGAGGGCAGGTCTGGAGATTCACGTTTGAATAATTCGGAAATTTCTTCATCACGGAAGCGCAGGTCGGCGGCGCGGAGTTCGGCTAACAATCCGCGCGCGCGCAGGCGGGCAAGCGCCAGCGGCGGATCTGCGCGGGTGGAGATAATCAGGCGCAGGGCGGGTGGCGCGTTTTCGAGCAGGTAATCCACTAATTGATGGACGACGGGACTCGTGATGGCGTGATAATCCTCAAGCACAATCACAAATTGATCCGGCGCCTGCTCGGTCAGTTCGTTGATCAACACGGTCAGCACGCGCTGCGAGTCCATGCCGGTTTCGGAATTGTTGAGCAAGGTCTGCGCGTTTTGTCCCAACCTGCCGGCCTTCTTCCACTTTGCGCGGCGGATCGATTCGATCAGGTAGCTGAGAAAAACCGTCGGGTCAGAATCTGATGCGTCGAGTTGATACCATGCGGAGGGTCCCGTATGCGCCGCGAGGAAATCCGCGAGCAGGGTGGTCTTCCCATATCCGGGCGGCGCGGAGATCAGGATAAGTCTCTGCGCGGATTGTCCATCCAGCCAGTTGATCAAATGCGGGCGCGGCAAAGAACCCGCGCCGGGCGGCGGCGCAAATTTTGTGTTCAGCAGGGGGGAGGATTTCATCGAAGGCAATTATATCCGCTAATGTTTTGCAAATTTTTTGCAAAGTGGCTGTGATAGGATTGCTCAAATTCGTCCATAGACGAGAGGAGAAAATATGAATAAAAAGTTGTTTGTTTTGTCTCTGTTGGTAGTGTTCTCGATGGTTTTGGCGGCATGTGGTGGCGGCGCTGCTGCTACTGAAAAGCCTGCCGCAACAAGCGCGCCTGCGGCTACTGAAGCCCCCGCCGTGGCAACCGAAGCTCCTGTTGCTGCAACCGAAGCCCCGGCTGCCGGACCTTTGGTGTTGAAGATTGCATATTCTTCAACGATTGACACCTGGGACCCGATCGCTTCCTTCTCGACCGAAGCGGCGTATCTGCCCAATGTGTACGAAACGCTTTTGAAGATCAACAAGCCAGGTTCTGCGGAAACATACACGCCGGTACTTGCTGAAAGTTGGTCGGTGAGCGATGATAAAAAAGCCTACACATTCAAACTGCGCTCCGGCGTTAAGTTCCATGATGGCGAGCCGATGAACGCGGCTGCCGTGAAGGCTTCCATTGATGCGGTCAAAGATCATGGCGGCGCTGGCTTCATTTGGTGGTCAGTAGATAGCGTGGAAGTGGTGGATGATCTGACGGTTAAGTTCAACCTCAGCACCCCGCAGCCAATTGATTTGATCGCTTCATCCATGTATGCTGCTTATATTGTCAGCCCGAAGGCGCTCGAAGCCTTTGCAACAAATGATAAATTCTGGGCTGATGGCAAGAGCTATGGCACAGGCCCCTACATCGTAGAATCCTATACCCCTGATGTTGAAGCCGTGTTCACCCAGAATAAAGATTATTGGGGCGGTTGGCAGCCCGGTCAATATGAAAAGGTCGTTGCTTCTCTCGTACCTGAAGCCACAACCCGCCAGCAGATGCTCGAAGGCGGCGAAGTTGATCTCGCCGAACGTTTGCCTTCTGAAAATCTCGACACATTCAAGAGTGATCCCAAGTACAAAGTATTCATAGAACCTGCATTCTTCAACTATGTGGGCATCTTCAATACACTCCGCGCGCCATTGGATGATGTAAAAGTACGTCAGGCACTTTCTTATGCCATTCCTTATCAGGACATTATCAAGATCGGCGCAAATGGATTTGGCACGCAAAGCTACGGTCCCGTTCCCGCTGGCGTTTATCCTTGGGATGACAGCGTTGGTCAATACACGTATGATCTTGAGAAAGCCAAAGCGCTTTTGAAGGAAGCCGGTCACGAAGGCGGCGGCTTTAGCATGAAACTCACCTACACCGCCTCGAATGCCTCCGAAGAAGCCTTTGCTCCATTGATCAAGGATTCCTTCAAGGAAATCGGCGTGGATGTAACCATCGAAGCGCTTTCTTTGGGCGAGCAGTTGAAACTCGCGCGCTCCGGCAAGGATGCGCAGGATATGACCTTGATGCTTTACTGGCCTGCCTACGCCGATGCTGCCGCTGATAACTTGTGGTCATTGTTCTACTATACCGAGAAGCCATCCTGGAATCTTTCGTACTGGAACAATCCTGACTACACCAAGTTATGGGATGAAGGCAGCGCGTTGAGCGGCACAGATTTCGCCGCTTCAAAAGCCAAGTACGTCGAAGCCGTAAAACTGCTCGTCGAAGAAGCCCCCGGCGTATTCCTTTACGATACGATGGAAATCGCTGTCATCCCAACGACGGTTGAAGGCTTTGATTACAATCTCAACTATCCGTTCCTGCATTTCAATTACTACGAATTGCGCTCGGCTAAATAAATATCTGTAACTTCGTCATTGCGAGCCGCGTTCGTTGCGGCGAAGCAATCCCCAGCAGAATGGAGATTGCTTCGGGCGGGAAGAAACCGCCCTCGCAATGACATAAGGTTATCAAATGCGCGTTCTCGAATTTATCTTCCGCCGTTTACTCACTGCCATATTCGTATTGATCGGCGTTTCGATCATCACGTTTGCCATTTCACACGTGGTGCCGACAGATGTTGCCGCTCTCTATCTTGGATCAACCAAGGCGCGGCCGGAAGATCTTGAGCGCATCCGCGCCAAATTGGGATTGGATCGTCCACTGCCCGTTCAATACTTGATCTATATGAACGACCTCCTGCACGGCGACCTGGGCACATCCATTGCTACAAAACGTCCTGTGCTTCAAGAACTGACAGACCGATTGCCCGCCACGCTCGAACTGCTTTTTGTCGGCATGTTCATCGCCACATTGATCGGCGTTCCGCTCGGCGTTGTCAGCGCGCGCTGGCAGGGTTCGTGGGCAGATATGTTCGTGCGCATTATTTCCATCGTGGGCGTTTCGATGCCCGCCTTCTACCTTGGATTATTAATGCAGATCGCGTTTTTTCGCAACCTGCATTTATTTCCGCTTTCAGGGCGCGTGGATTCGGATCTGCGCTTTACGAGTCCCATTGACCCGCTCACATCTTTCTTTCTGATCGATTCATTCATAACCTTGAATTGGGCTGCCCTCAAGGATGTTTTCCTGCACCTTGTTCTTCCCGCCTTCACGCTCGCCGCGTATCCCATCGGATTGATCGCGCGCATGAACCGCGCCGCCATGCTCGAAGTGCTCGGGCAGGATTACATCCGTACCGCGCGCGCGTATGGAATTAAGCACTGGATCATCACCTATCGGTACGCGTTGAAGAATGCCCTCAGCCCCACGTTGACAGTTATTGGTCTCACCGTCGCTTACGCATTGACCGGCACATTCTTTGTTGAAGTTATTTTCAACTGGCCCGGGCTTGGTTTGTTCACCGTCCGTTCGTTGCTGGCATTAGATTACCCTTCCATTATGGGCATGACTCTGCTCGGCGCAAGCGGATATGTAATCATCAATCTCATCGTTGATCTGTTGCAGACGGCGATAGACCCGCGCATTCGGTTAAAGTAAACACGCATGAATAACACTATTCCCGTCAGCACCGAATCTCAAAACACACGCACTCTGCGCCATGTGTTTAATGTCATCTTGCGTGACCCGCTGGCATTGATCAGCACCGTTATTATTCTTTTATTTATTCTCGTAGCAATCTTCGCGCCGCTCGTCGCGCCATATCCCGAGCAGGGACAGGGACGCACCAATGCCGCCGACACCATGCATCCGCCTTCAGCAAAATATCTGCTCGGCGCAGATAGATTAGGGCGCGATGTTCTCAGCCGCATCATTTACGGAGCGCGCCCCGCGCTGGTGATTCCCATCGGTGTGGTTCTGTTCGCGGTGCTGATCGGCGCACCACTCGGCGCGCTCGCCGGCTACAAAGGCGGCTGGATCGACGAAGTCATCATGCGCACCACCGATCTATTCCTCGCCTTCCCATCTCTATTATTAGCCATGGCAATCGCCGCCTCCATCGGCCGCGGATTGGATAAAGCCGCCATCGCACTCGTTATTTCGTGGTGGCCCTGGTACACGCGCATCGCACGCGGCGCGGCGGTCAGCCTCAAGGAACAATATTTTGTCGAAGCCGCGCAGGCAATTGGTGTGCGTGATTCGGTCATCATCTTTAGACATATTTTGCCCAACACAATTTCCCCCATTCTCGTGCAGGCAACCGTAGACTTGGGAACCGTCATCCTTGCGATGGGCGGGCTGGCATTTATTGGCTTAGGCACTCAACCTCCATCACCCGATTGGGGCCTGATGATCAGCGAAGGACGCAGTTTTATTTTAGATCAATGGTGGATCGCCACCTTCCCCGGCATTGCGATTTTTATTGTTGTGCTCGCGTTCAATCTGCTCGGCGATACCCTGCGCGACATCTTCGACCCGAGGCAATATAAATAACCGCCACCGTCATTGCGAGGAGGGTACTTGCTCTTCCCGACGAAGCAATCTCCGCGTTATACAGAGATTGCTTCGGGCAAAGAGCGCCCTCGCAATGACGAGAGGCAAGGCAATATAAATGAATTATTTATTATCCGTCAATAATTTAGCAATAGATTTCAAAACTGCGCGCGGCGTGCATAAGGCATTGCATAATGTTTCCTTTGGCGTGAAGCGCGGAGAGATTTTCGGCGTGGTCGGTGAAACCGGCTGCGGCAAAACCATCACCGGACTTTCCATTTTGCGCCTGTTACCCAAATCCGCAACGATACGCGGCGAGATCATGTTCGAGGATAAAAACCTGCTCGACCTTTCCGAGCCTGAGATGAACACCATCCGCGGCGGACGCATTTCGATGATCTTCCAGGACCCGACTTCATCCCTCAATCCGGTTTTTACGATCGGTGAGCAGATCACGCGTGTGGTGCGTCAGCATTTGAAACTTGATAAAAAAGCCGCGCAACTTCAAGCAGAAGAAAGCCTCGCCGCAGTCGGCCTGCCCGATGTAAAACGCGTCATGACTTCCTATCCATATCAACTCTCAGGCGGACAGCAGCAGCGCGTGATGATCGCGATGGCCTTGTCCTGCCGCCCTTCATTGTTGATCGCAGATGAACCCACGACCGCATTAGATGTCACCATTCAAGCGCAGATATTAAATCTACTGCGCGATCTGCAAAAGAAATTTGACCTGTCCATTGTGTTGATCACCCACAATCTCGGTATCGTGGCGCAAGCCTGCGACCGCATGGCTGTTTTGTATGCAGGCAGCGTCGCGGAAGTTTCGCCGACTTATTTTGTTTACGAAAAGCCGCATCATCCATACAGCAAAGGGCTACTGGCTGCAATTCCGCGCCCGGGCTCACGCGGAC
>VFKN01000118.1 GCA_009885525.1 Anaerolineaceae bacterium
GAGCCTTTTACCACCGAGATACCGAGGCACAGAGTTTTTCCTCTGGTTTTCTCCGCAACTCCGAGTCTCCGTGGTTCAAAAAGTGTGCAACCCATTCCTGACCATTACACATCCAGTGAGAGAAGTAAATAAGTAGACAAGGAAACAGGCAACAAGATGAATTGTTTTTACCACACGGATAAACCCGCCATTGGAATTTGCAAACACTGTCAGCGCGGATTGTGCGCCGACTGCGCCGCCATCATTGACGATGTGCTCGCCTGCCAGCACCGCCACGAAGATGCTGTACACATGCAAGAGCAGCTCACGGCGCGCAATTTATTTCAATCCAAACGCGTCAGTTCCGCCTACACGCGCAACGCCATTTTTTATGGGCTGGTCGGAATTTTATTCGCATGGTTTGGATACATCCAATATCGCTTCATCGGCATACAAGCCATATTCTTTATGCTCATCGGCCTGTTCCTGCTTTATGCGGCAACGGCAAATTATTTCGAAAGCAGAAAGCATAAATAATTTAATTTTCAACTCTGGAGTCGGGCAGCTTGCTGCCCGATTACGCTTGAGTCTGTCTATCAGCAAGCTGATAGACTCCAAAGTAAGCCTGCAACTCTTTTTGTTTTCCTGCGTAATAAAAGTATACAAAACAAAAGGAGCAAAAAATGAACGAAGTAAAAACCCTCACCAGAAGTAAATCCAACCGCATGATCGCGGGCGTATGCGCCGGCCTTGCAGACTATCTCAACATCGACCCCACCGTTGTGCGCCTGTTATTCGTACTGGGTTTCTTTGGCTTGCACGGCGGCATGTTGGTCGCCTATCTCATCATGGCCATCGTCACCCCCGAAGAAACCGTAACGCAATAACGCGTTAGCACGTTTGAACATTCAAACGTGCTAACGTTTTTTTATCGAGCCAATGACAGGAAGACATCCTCCAAAGTTGGTTCGCCCTTCTCGATTTTTTCGACCACAATGTTTTCCCTGCCCAGCGAAGATTGCATCGCGTCTTCCCTCACCCCGGAACTGATCACGCGTAAATGATCGCCAGCCAATCCCACTCTTTCCACGCCGTCCAGCGCGGAGAGAATCTCCAACCCGCGTTCAAGCGGACGCGCATACACTTCCCACACATCGCCTTTGATGATCATCTTCTTTAAGTTTGTCGGCGTATCCATGGCCAATAATTTACCATCGCGCATGACACCCACGCGCTCGCAATATTCGGCTTCATCCATATAATGAGTCGTGACCAAAATCGTCACGCCGCCTTCCGCGAGTCCGTAAATCAAATCCCAAAATGCGCGGCGCGCGGTGGGATCAACTCCCGAGGTGGGTTCATCGAGGAATAACAATTTCGGTTCGTGCACCAAAGCAATCCCCAGTGAAAGTCTCTGCCGCCAGCCGGTGGACATATCACGTGTGAGCGTATGCTCATGTCCTTTAAGCCCAACCAATTCAAGCGTATGCAAGATGCGGGCTTTGTCATTAATCCCATAGACGCCGCCGTAAAAAGTTAAATTTTCGAGCGTGGTTAAATCATCGTAGATAGCGAATTTCTGCGACATGTATCCAACTCGCAAGCGGACTTCTTCGCTTTGCTTGAAGACATCATAGCCAAGCACGGTCGCTTTGCCGTCACTGGGTTTGAGCAAGCCCAGCAGCATACGAATAGTGGTCGTTTTCCCCGATCCATTCGGGCCGAGATAACCGACGATCTCGCCTTTGCCTACTTCAAAACTAATATGATCGACAGCAACGAAATCACCAAAGCGGCGGGTTAAGTTTTCAACAGAGATAACAGTCTCACTCATTTGGACTCCAGGAGTCCAACGTCTCCCGACGTTGGAAAGTTCGAAAGTCGGGAGACGTTCGAATCCGATTCAGACAACGCGATAAAAACATCTTCCAACGCGGGCGGAATCAAGCGTACTTCGATCAATTTTGCGTTTTGTGCTTCGATCATTTTTGGCAATCGTGCGATCACATCTTTTGCTGTATTTTCTTTTACGCGCACATGCAACTTATCGCCAAACGCAGCGACATCCTCCACATCTTCATCCTGATGCACAATGTGACGTAAACTATTCAGCGGCTCACCGCGCAACTCAAGCACACGCCCATTGAGTCGCGCGCGCAAATTGGAGGGTGTATCCTCGGCGATGATCTTGCCCGCCTTCATAAATCCCACACGATGACAGCGCGAGGCTTCATCCATATATGGCGTTGAAATAATTACGCTGACGCCACCCTCACCCCCAGAAGGCGAGAGGGGAGCAGAAACTAACTTAATAACCAGTTGCCAAAAATCCTGACGCGTGACAGGATCAACGCCCGTTGTCGGTTCATCCAGCAACAACAAACGCGGACGTGTAACCAGCGCGGACGCCAACCCGAGTTTTTGTTTCATGCCACCGGAGAGCTGTCCCGCGCGGCGATCAATGAATTTATCCAAACCAACAAACTCCAAAATTTCCATCGAACGCGGACGCCATTCGGAAGAAGACAATCCGCGAATCTCGGCGAAGAAGCGGATATTCTCCAGCACCGTTAAATCTTCGTACATCGAAAATCTCTGTGAGAGATAACCGATCATGGAGCGTGCCATTTCCACTTGGGTGCGCAGGTCATATCCGCAGATGTTGACATCACCCTGGTCGGGCAATAACGCGCCAACGAGCAGCCGCATGGTGGTCGTCTTCCCCGCGCCGTCCGAGCCAACCAGCCCATAGATTTCACCGGCGCTGATATTGATGCTAACGCCATTCACTGCTTGAGTTGCGCCAAAATGTTTATATAAATTTGTTGCTTGTACAAGAGTTGGAACGTTAGCACGTTCAAACGTCAAAACGTTAGACTTCATATTCAGCACCTTCATCGCGAACGCGGTGAGATTGGGGATGGTTTTCAAGATAATTTATAAACCGCGCAATTTGGCGAGATGATTTACCTGTGATATCAAAAGCCTGATTAAATTCTTCCTGCGTAATGGTCGCCATTATTTCCTCACAACGTTCCAACGTTACTTAAACACCACATCCGCCGGCATACCGATTTTCAACTTGCCTGCGAGGTCTTCGACTTTTAATTTGATCGCATAGAAAGTGGCGCTTCTACCTTCAACAGTTTGGACATTGCGCGGAGTGAATTCAGCCTGGTTTGCGATCTCGACGACAGTAGCGGTAAAGGTCGAATCGGGAAAAGAATCCACGCGGACATCGGCTTGCTGTCCGATGCTGATCTGCCCGTAGAGATTTTCGGGAACATAGACGGTGATGGTGATACTGCTTAAATCTGCCATGGTGAGTGCGACTGCGCCGGGCTGCACGAATTCGCCGGGCTCGACATTGCGCGTGAGGATGACGCCATCCATAACAGAATGAATCTCAAGTTTGGCAATTTGTAAATCAAGCAGATCGACGTTGGCTTGCGCCTGTTCAACCGTTTTTTGCGCCTGGTCAACAGCCGCCTGTGCTTGAGAAAGAATTCCCTCAGCGGCAACTACGCTGCTGGATTGTTCGCCAGTTTGGAATTTGCGCAAAGCGTCGAGATTTGCATAGTAGCGCTCCTGGGCGATGGATACATCAGCGCGCGCTTGAAGAATTTCATCAGCAGTCTGCGTGCCGACAAGACCATCATAGGCTTTCTGGGCATCATCCAATTCCTGCTTCGCGGCGTTATAAAGGTCTTCGCCTGCGCTGGAGAGATGATCGTCACCTGTGCATCTATAGATCAAATTTGTTAATTTCTTATTGTCAACTTTATATCCGGCGTTGGTTCCGCAGTGAGTGCTGTTATATCTGCCGACCGGCGCATTGGCATCTGCGGAATTTTGCGAGAGATCGTTGACAGTCTTTGCGGTTAGATATGCGAGACGCGCATCGAGCAGTCGTTTTTCGGCTTTTAGGAAATCCGACTTTTCAACGGAGATATTGAGGTTCGCCAATTTTGACTTGGTGTCTTGCAGCGCTTGCAAAGCAATATCAACTTGACCCTGCGCAGCCAGAAGCTGTTCATCGCGGGAAAAATACCAGTTGGGTTGATTGAATTGATTCGGGTCTTTCGAAAACCAATCCTGAATACGGGATTGGTTATCCTGCGCAAGCGCGGCTTCGAGCGTAATTTGATATTGGCTTTTGGCGGTATTCAAAGCATCCCGGGCAGTTTGCGCGCCCGCTTTGGCCACATCAAGATTGGCGGCGGTAACTTTCCGTTGGGCAGCTAACAAACTCGGGTCGAGGCGAAGCAACGGATCATCTGTCTTAACCGCTTGGCCTTCTTCCACCAAGACATCCAATACTTTGCCCGAGAGTTCAGGTGAAATATTCACGATTGTGGCTTCGATGGAACCGGACGCGGTGATCAGCCCATCGGTGGAATTGTTCAGGGTGTTGTATCCAAAATAGGCGAGTATGCCAAATACAATAACAGCAAGTGCGATACGAACAGGAACGGGGGGAAATTTATTTTCCATGTTTATCTCCTTCGAAAATTAATCAAGACGTTTTCTAAATCGCAGGGCGGCGGCGCCCATGATGACAATTCCAAAGACGGCGAGCGTGATGACTTCACGTTGAATGGCTTCGATACCGACTCCCTTTAGCAGCAGCGAGCGGATGACGACGAGATAAAAGCGAAGCGGGATCAGATACGATACCCATTGTAAAAATTGGGGCATGGCTTGAATCGGGAAGAAAAATCCAGAGAGGAAGATGCTTGGCAGGTTGTACATCATCACGGTCATCATGGCTTCCTGCTGCGTATTGGCGACAGTGGATGCAAGCAGCCCAATGCCAAGACTCGACATGAGGAATAACCCCGATGTGAATACAATCAACACGAGACTGCCGCGCACCGGCACGCCAAACCATAAATGCCCGATGATAATAATCTCAAATGTTTCCACAAAAGCGAGGATGGCGTAGGGTAATAATTTTCCGATCACCAATTCCCATGAGCGAATGGGCGTAACGATGAGCTGCTCGATCGTGCCGCGTTCGCGTTCGCGCACAATGGCGGTGGCGGTGAGAATAGTAGTAATGAACGAAAGGATCATTCCGGTCACACCGGGGATCATGAAATACGCGGAGTTCAAATCGGGGTTGTACCAGACCTGCGTGCGGACTTCAACCGGCGCGGAGGGCGCGGTACGCCCACCCAAAGCAGCTTGCTGACTGAGAATATTCGTCGCGTAGGATTGACCGACCAGCCGCGCAGTGGATAATGCGGTGGAGCCGATACTCGCATCCGAGCCATCCAACACCATTAAGACTTGCGCGTTGCCATCCAGGACGCGGCGCGAATAGTCGGGCGGAATGACCAGCGCGACGCGCGCATCACCTGATTCGATCAGCTTCTGATATTCATCCTGTGAGCCGACAAAATAATCGAGGGTGAAATAATCAGCGGCGCGGAAGGCATCCAGCAATTGGCGCGACTCGGGCGACTTGCTTTGATCCCAAACTGCGAGGGGAATATTCCGCACGTCGGAGGTGGCGGCGTATCCAAGGAGGAATAACTGCACGACAGGAATGACAACCGCCAGCGCAAGCGTGCGCGGGTCGCGGAAGAGTTGCAGGAACTCTTTACGGATGATGGAAAGAATACGGGTATTGAACATAAGTTTTCCTTTGGCAAATTATGATGATTCTGGTTTTAAGATTCCGTGTAAATAAATATCAGCATACGCATCCACAGTATCTTTTGGCATAAGAGCGCCCAGAATAGAATTACTGATGATCATTTCGGTAATGTAATAAGAAATGATCATTCCAAAAAATGTGCGCACAAGCATGGCAGGGTTGGTAATGCGTATACTCTTACGTGTTTTGATAACCTTCTCCATCACAGGTAAAACTTTTGGGGCAATTTCACGCAACATGGCAGAGGCATGTTTGCCTTTGAATTCTACAAACTCAATGAACATCAAATTGATGTAATACGGTTCCTCCCCCAACTCCGCGATGACAATCCGCAGGGCATTCTTGAAAAACTCTTCTGCGGTATCGCCCTGTGCCTCCACAATGGCAGGCAGCACCTTTTTGTACGGATGTTTATCAATGATGATGGCTTCAAAAATTTCATCTTTGCTGGCAAAGTGATTGTAGATACCGCCCAGCGCCAACCCCGACTGTTCAGCGATCTGGCGCATGGAGGTGGCGTGATAGCCCTGTTTCATGAACAAATCCAGCGCGGCGTCTTCGATGGCTACGCGGGTGACTTCACCTTTTGTTTGAGTTTCTTTTTTAGGCATAATTCTGAGTCCTTTTTGAAATGAACGAACGTTCGTTTTTATTTTACGCAAAACGGGATTTCTGTCAAGGGTTAAAAACAAACTCACCCACGAAAGGGTGAGGCATGTTGCATGGCGTAAGTTTTACTTCTTCATTGCGTTTCTTTTTACGCGAGTTTTCTGCTTACACTCCCCTTGTTGTGCCGATCTAATCCTCTGCAAGATTATTAAGCAAATCGAGAAAGCGTTTGGAAGCCTTGAAAAACTTATGCGCCTGATCGTTCGCCGCATCAGGCGATAAATTTCCCTCCGCCTCGACAATAGCGGATTCAATGCTGGCGCGGACAACGACAAGCGCTTGTTTTTGAACAGGGCTGTCGCTTTTTAATTTTGCAAGCGTCTCCGAAATTTCCTTGAGCTGTGGCAGGATATTTTTCTTCGTTTTGACAATCACAGGCTCCGCCAGTTCAGGTTCAAGCGTGGTAACAATCCGCTCTTTTTGTTTTGCGACCGTATATTCATGGTTGAGATTTGAACGAATTCCGCCGCCAAAATGAATGCTATGTCCCATCAGTAATCCGTCATAAACAATTTGTCCCTTGAACGGAATCAGTACCGCTTCAACCATTTGCGGCAGGGCATAAGGAGGAATTAAATTTTCCAACGGGTCAAGTAATCCTTGCACTGAATATACCCTGTCGCCCCTGTTGATAAAGATCGAGCCCGTTTTCAAGTGGCGAAAAATAAAAAAAGAGCCTTTGACAAATCTTGTCCATTTTCGGATAATCTCCAGTTGATCGGCGGGCAGTGTGTCCGGATTTTCCTGAATATAGGATTCGATCAACTTTGGATTCTTCCATAGCTCATCGCGCGCCTTAAGTTTCTTTTCAGCGGGGAGCGCGACATATTCTTCTATCAAAGAAATATTTTTGTGGATGCCAAGTTTTCGATTAACGTAAAACTGTAATTTCCACATCAACTCAAAGAATAATTTTGCATCGTCAGGCGAGAGTGTCATGATTGGGCCTCATTCATATTATTTTATTTCCAGCAATTGCGAAACAGTGACCAGAGTATATCCCCGTGCTTGCAAATATTCAATGATGGCAGGCAGCGCTTCAGCGGTGTGCCAGCCGCGTCCGTTGGCGTGCATGATGACAATGGAGCCGTTGCGGACTGTGCGTTTGACTTCTGCGAAAATTGTCGCGGCGTCGAAGTTGGGATCGGGGTCGCCGCTGATTGAATCCCAGGTGACGGTGTAAAGTCCGTGTTGGGAGACAGATTTCAAGGTGAGGTCGTTATAAAACCCAAACGGCGGACGGAAGAAGCGCGAGTGTCTGCCGGTGATTTGGAGGAGTAACTCTTCGGTCATTTCGATCTGCTGGGCAATTTCTTCGTCGCTGAGTTGTGTGAAGTCAGGATGACTCCATGAGTGGTTGTCGAGTTCAAATTTGGGATTCGATGCGAGGGCTTTGGTTTCTTCGGGGTGGGTGCGCATCCAATCGCCACCGAGGAAAAACGTGGCGGGGATGTCGTAGCGCGTCAATACATCCACAAGTGCTGAGTCGTAACCGGCGGGGTATTGCGGGTCCTGACAGACATCGAAAGTCAGCGCGACGTTGGGACGAAGCCAATCGCCGCTGGTGATCAACTCTGCGGGCGGGATAAAATCGGTGGGAATTGGTGTCGCGGCTACGGTGGGGATGGGTGTATCGGTGGGCGCAGATATTTGGGATGGGGCAATGATCGGCGTGACAGTCATCTGCGCGTTGGAGGTGCAAGCAGTGACGAGCATCCATATCAGCAGAAACTGGATATTCTTTTTATTCATAGTAATCGCATTTTCTCCCATACCCAACGTAACGACAATCTTTAGATCATGCACCGCCCATTATATTACACGCTGAAATTTAGTAATGTTTTACCGGACTTAGAAAGACCATCCCGCTTCTTCTGCTATAACCTGCCCAAATGGATTTACCGTCTACCTTATATTCGTCCAGCATAACGGAACGGCTGTCATCACCGACGTGCTCTATGGTGCTGGTTTTATTTTCAGACAGGCAGGTCACTTTGACCAATTCATCTTCTGCGCTGCCGGTTAAGAAATAATGTTCGATCACTCGAAGGATGATTTGTTTATCTTCTAAAATCATGGTGTTCCTCAATCTTTTAATAATATCTGGCGTAGTTCTGTTTCCGCTTCCAACGGGGTGACAGACAGGGCAATACTCCATTCGCCGATCAGCACTTTTTCTAATCGTTTCAAGAGGGCTTGATCATTTTCATTTAAGGATCGGGTTTTGCGATAGACGACAAGGCTGCGGATCACGCGGCAAAGTGACGCGGCGCTGCCGTCTTTCAAGGTTTCCATCAACATGATCTTTCGTTGGTGACGGTCATCCGGGAGCGGCTCGCCGGGGCTGGTTAGGATTTTTTTCAGTTTTTTGAATTCATTCTCAGAAGTCGGCAGACGCAGACGCGTGCCTAACATTTCATCTTCCGGGACCCAAATGGTCATATCGTTGATCTGAATGGCGTAATACAAAACCTCCCTGCCAGACATATCTCGCTCTTCCAAGCGAACAACCTTCCCCAGCCCAAAGGTCCAGTGCATGACCGAATCGCCTTCACGGAAGCTCATAATATAGTATCTCCTTGATATGAATGGTGGAAGAAAAACAAAAATGCCAGTCTGACAAAAGGACTGGCACGTGGAACCCGTCGATCTGGGATGTAACTTGATTATATCATCGATGGCCTCATATTTTTCAGACAGCACGTTGAAAAAAACGGTCACTCTAAGTTAAGGGTGTTAACACACAAACGTCCTCTCATTTTGAGAGGACGTTTGGTTATAAAGCGCCCGAAAGGGTATAATCTTGGTGCCGAAGGAGGGAATCGAACCCTCATTCCCGTAGGGAACACGATTTTGAGTCGTGCGCGTCTGCCTATTCCGCCACTCCGGCAATTAGAAATCGAGCGAACGCAAGTATATCAAACTCTTACGAATAAGGTCAAGATGAAACTAGGAATCATAGGAATCCCCCAATCTGGAAAAACCACCATTTATAACGCGCTGACACGCGGCAACACGCCGACTACCGCCAGCGCCGGACGCATCGAAGTTCACACTGCAGTTGTGGATGTCCCCGACCCGCGTGTGACCAAACTCTCTGGTATGTTCAACCCGCGCAAAACGATCTACACCAAAGTAACCTACGCGGATATTGCCGGTCTCGAATCTGGTTCTGCTAAAAGCGGAATCTCCGGGCAGCTCTTGAATCAACTTAACCAAATGGAAGGATTGATTCTAGTTGTGCGCGGCTTTGTGGATGACAACGTCATGCACCCGAGCGGGAGCATTGATCCCATGCGCGACGTGGAAAATATGTTAACTGAGCTGCTGCTAAACGACCTGATCGCCGTCGAAAGAAAACTGGAGAAGTTAACCGACGAACGCAAAAAAGGCGGCACAGATAAAGTTCTCAACGCACGCAATACTGAGTTATTTGAAAAATTACACAAGATCCTTTCAGATAATAAACCTTTACGCAGCACGGAATTCACGAACGAAGAGAAGAAAGAACTCGCCAGTTATGGCCTGCTGACACGCAAACCGATCCTGACCGTGTTCAACATGGGCGAAGGTCAAACCGCGCCCGACACACAGGGCAAACTCGATCATCCTTCTGTTGCATTGATGGGCAAACTCGAAATGGATATGGCGCAGCTCAGCGCGGAAGACGCCGCAATGTTCATGGAAGAATACGGCATCAAAGAATTAAGTTTGAACAGAATGATCAATCTTTCCTATGATCTTCTCCAAGTGCAAACATTCTTCACCGTCGGTGAGGATGAAGTGCGCGCATGGACAACCAGACGCGGCGCGACCGCGCAAGAATCCGCGGGCGAGATTCATACCGACCTTTCACGCGGCTTCGTCCGCGCGGAGGTTGTCTCCTACGAAGATTTGACCACGCTCGGTTCGATGAACGAAGCCAAAGCGAAAGGTAAACTCAGACTCGAAGGCAAGGAATATCTTGTCAAGGATGGGGACATCGTCCATATTCGTTCCAGCTTATAAATCAATCAAGGCGGCAGCCACCTTCATGAAGTGACTGCCGCCTCAAAAATCCCGGGCTGAAAAAGATAAAACTTGTTTTGCAATAGTCATTATTGATACATTAGACGTTATCGGAAATAACTCCGAAGGCGATGTGTTGAGCCTGTCGAAACAAGTGAAATGATTATAGAAAGAAAGCAAAATTAAATTTAACCCCGAAGGGTGGCATGGTTTTGAGCACAAACCATATCATCCCTTCGGGATTTGATGCGAA
>VFKN01000168.1 GCA_009885525.1 Anaerolineaceae bacterium
AATAATCCCGTGTATTTTCCAATGCGATGATTAATCCGCGCGTTGTTCGCGCAAATGAACCCGATGGGATGCAATATTTTGTAGGGCTTTGGATGGATACATAAATATAATCGTAATTTATTTTGTAACCGGATTCGCGCTGGAGGCATTCCAATCCCTCATCAATACAGCTTTGAATGCCTGCGCTGTACGCAATAAATTCATTGAATTTTTCCCCAAGCAGCCACTCCCTGCCTTGTAGAGTGGATACACTTACTCTTTCAGCCAGCGCGGGGAACCATTCCACGCTGGCCTGGCACATCACCTCCGGCTCACCTGTCAATATGAGGAAGCGGCTGTCTGCGGACGTGTTGTCCTTTACCCATTGCATGGCAGTCTGCTCGCCGCTTGAAACATGATTCCGTGAGAGCATAAATCCCTGGTAAATGGAATTAACCAGCAGGTATGGGGCGGCGATAAGGATAAATATATTAATGCCAGCGTTGGGTCTTTTTTCATCGAGGTTTGAAAGCGCGGGCAGTAAAACCTCGGTAATAAATAATCCCGCTGCAAGCGCGAGCGGAATACTCCCAACGGTATGCGCGCTGCGCGGCTGAACAAGATAGATCAACAAGAGCATTGCGGGAACAAGAAAATTCTTTTTGATAATCAGGAATGTCATCCCTAACACACCAAAGACTCCTAAAAGACTAATATAAGGTTCCTCGGTAATAACGTTGATATTGACTAGTCTCAAAGGAGACCAGATCGTTTGCCCGCTGGTTTTAAGTGCGGAAAGAAAAGGGTCCAAGCCGTATCTATACATACTCATCCCATACCACGGGCCTGCGATGAGTAAAACGCCAAGAGCGATTAATGCGCCATTCAAGATGCCTTTCAGTGAACGTGATTTCATTCCCCAAATAAATATTGCAATTGCGATCGTGTGCACCGGTGCATCAGTGTGACTCAATGTGGTCAGGCCGCCGAAGATAATTGCACCCCACACACTCCTTTTATCCTCCAGCGCAAATACACGATGGACATGCGTAAGCGTCAGCAGCATGAACAACATTCCGAAGCTGCGCGTCAGCCCGCCGCCCATGGAAAGCCACGAAGTTAAATGCGGAATCAATGCGTAAGCCAAAGTCGCAACCGCGCTTTGAAATTTATCCCCCAAAACTTCTTTTGCAAAAAAATAAAAAGCGGGCACACATAGCCCGTTGATAATTCCTGGCAGCCAGCGAATCACCACCAACGGCGAGATATGCAATAAATCACTTAACGCTGCGCCGACATAAAAACCCAGCGGTGGATAAGCATACGGGATTGAAAGATGATTATATGTAGTAAACATCGGCGCAATGTAATGACCCGCCTGCAAATCTAGAATCATCGTATAAAACATGCCGCCATCATTGACCGGAAATCCCGCCATCCATGCCGGCATGAGTCTGAACCACGCCCCGAAGATGAATGCGAGAAGAAGGATCAGCGTTGCTTGTTCGTTTGTGTTTAATCGCTTCATAAAAAAAGACAACCTGTAGCGCGAGATTTATCTCGCGTGATGAAGGCGCGACATAAATGTCGCGCTACAGTTACTTCGCGAATCTCTTCTGCCATTCGAATAATTTATTCAACGCTTCGATTGGAGACAGCGAATTCACATCCAGATTTTTGATCTCATCCAATAGTGGATTTGTCTCTGGGAATAACGCGACTTGCCTTGCGGCGTTCGGGTCAATTTTGACTGCGCGTCCCGAGGTTTTTTCTAGTTCTGCCATGATTTCGTTTGCACGCTGCACAACGGGGGAGGGAAGTCCCGCGAGCTGCGCGACGTGAATGCCGTAGGATTTATCCGCGCCGCCGGGGATTATCTTGTGCAGGAAGACGACTTTATTGTCCGCTTCACTGACGGCGACGTTGTAATTACGGACGCCGGGCAGCAAATCAGCGAGCTGAGTCAACTCGTGGTAGTGAGTTGCGAATAAAGTCTTCGCACGCAACTGCGGATGATTGTGAATGTACTCGATGATGCCCCACGCAATCGACAAACCATCATAAGTAGATGTGCCGCGCCCGATCTCGTCAAGGATCAGCAAACTGCGCGAGGTGGCGTGATGCAAAATATTCGCGGCTTCGACCATCTCCACCATGAAGGTGGATTGCCCCGCGTGAATTTCATCCTGCGCCCCAATACGTGTGAAGATGCGATCCACCAGCCCGATTTTTGCAGATGCAGCCGGCACGAAAGATCCCATTTGCGCCATCAACACGATCAACGCGGCTTGTCTTAGGAACGTGCTTTTACCGCTCATGTTCGGGCCGGTGATGATACGCACGATTTCACCTTTTTCAAAAATCACATCATTCGGAATGTAGCGATCTGATTTGAGTAACTGCTCCACAACGGGATGCCGGCCGTCGCGGATATCCAACTCGCTGCCGTCATGAATCTCGGGTCTGGTGTAACCACCCAAAGCGGCGGCCTCGCCCAAAGCGGAGAGTACATCCAGCTCCGCGATAACGCGCGCGGTGGAGAGTAATTTGTGCGCGGCTTTGGATAACTCTGCGCAGACTTCACGGAACAGGCGCGTTTCGATTTCTTTGATGCGTTCTTCCGCGTTCAACACCAGCGTTTCGTATTCCTTCATCTCTGGCGTGATGAATCTTTCCGCGTTAACCAATGTCTGCTTGCGGATATAAGTCTCAGGCGCTTTGTCTGCCGCGCCGCGTGAAATCTCGATGTAATAGCCAAAGACTTTGTTGTAGCCGACCTTGAGCGTTTTGATGCCGGTCTTCTCGCGTTCAATGCCTTCGAGGTTGGCAATCCAATCGCGTGCATGTTTGGAGGCTTCGATGACGCCGTCCAATTCAGCGGAATAGCCAGCACGGATCACACCCGTATTTTGCAGCGTCGCTGGCGGGTCATCATCAATGGCATTTTTCACCAACGCGTATTCTTCTTCACAGACCGACCACTGACCACTGATAACTGATAACTTATCACTCGTAACTTCTTTGATCTTCGGCAATTGCCCCAGCGTTCCGCGCATGGCTACCATATCACGCGGTTGGGCGTGACCTGCGAGAACGCGATTGACTAATCTTTCAAGGTCGGCGAGCGGCTTCAAGGCATCCCGCAACTCGGCACGAAGCATGCCGTTGCGGAAGAAGAATTCAACACCGTTTTGTCGCTGCGTAATTTTTTCGACATTTAATAATGGTTGACTGACCCATTGATGGATAAGGCGTTTGCCCATCGGGCTGATGGCGAAATCCAATGTGCCGAGCAGCGAACCTTTGCGTTCACCGCGCAGGGTTTCATCCAATTCCAAATTTCGGCGCGTGGATGCATCGAGGGTCATGAATTCATTCAGGCTGTAGTTGCGCAGCGAGGTGAGCAAATTCAACGCGTCGGGCTGGGTTTCTTTGAGGTATTGAACAATTGCGCCGGCTGTCCTTACGGGTGCGCTGTAATCTTTCAAGCCGAAGCCTGCTAACGAAGAAGCCTTGAAATGTGCGAGCAAAGTTTCGTTGCATTTACCGGCTTCAAATTTCCATGAAGGCAGCGCGGTAAGATGACCTGTAATTCCATCGGGTAATGTTTGATTATCGGGGTAGATAATTTCGGCGGGATGGATGCGCGTCAACTCGGCGCGCAGGGCTTCGAGCGGAAGTTCCGTCACCGCGAATTCACCGGTGGTCACATCGGTATGCGCGATAGAGGCAGTATGTTCATCCAGGAAAATCGCGGCGAGGTAGTTGTTCGCATCACCGGGGAGGAGTCCAGATTCCGTTACAGTTCCCGGAGTGACGACGCGCACCACTTTCCGTGGAAAAATTCCCTTATCAGGCTGTTCGCCGACTTGTTCGCAAATCGCAACGTGATAACCTTTTTCAATCAGACGCGCGAGATAATTTTCAACAGCATGGTATGGAATGCCGGCGAGCGGCGCGCGCATGCCCTTGCCGATGGGACGCGAGGTTAAAACAATATCCAACTCGCGCGCGGTAATCTCCGCATCTTCATCGAAGGTTTCATAAAAATCACCCAGCCGAAAAAACACAATAGTGTCCGGGTAATCGCGTTTGATCTCAAGGTACTGCTGGCGAACGGGGGTGAGGTCATCATTTGGCATATATCCATTCTACGTGTAAGAGATAAAATGGACAAGGGATGTGATGTCAGATATAATCTTTAACCTAACTTACCCTGGCAATGTCATTCTGAGCGAAGCGAAGAATCTCTGAGATTATCGTAGAGACCCTTCGCTCCGCTCAGGGAATCATAGTTGAGTGCGTAAAGTTGCTGACCTAATAAATAAAGGAGTGTTAAAAATGTATATTGACCCCAATACTGGTGGAATGTTGTTTCAGGCTTTGGCTGCTGTTCTCGTGGGCGGCTCAGCCGTGTTGATGTTCTTCTCTCGTAATATCCGCGAAGCAATCGCAAAGATACGCCGCAAAATGCGCAAGGAAGACGAACAAGAACAGCCGCAAGAACAACAGGACAAATAACGCGTTACATGAAAACGATCATTGTTGGTTTTGACTCTTTTGACCCCGCCGTATTTGAAGATATGGCGGGGAAAAATGAGATGCCGAATCTTTCAAAATTTGTAAACACAAAAGGATATTCGCGTCTCGAGGTTTGTTCGCCGCCGCAGACCGAAGTCTCGTGGACGAGCATCGCAACCGGCGCCGACCCGGGCGGGCATGGCATTTTCGATTTTGTGCATCGCGACCCGTCCACGTATGCACCTTATGTATCTATTTTACCGACGAAGAAAACCGTCGCAGGGGAACAATTCATCCCGCCCTATATTGCCAAAACTCTTTTTGAAGAAGCCGCCGAGATGGGCTATCCCGCCACTGCTTTGTGGTGGCCCGCCATGTATCCCGCGCGCCCTGAATTGCCGATCAATACTTTGCCCGGACTCGGCACGCCCGATATTCGCGGTCAACTGGGTGTTGGCACACTGTTCACAACTGAAGATGAAAAGAAAAACAAGACTGCTGTTACGCGTTTTGAATCCGCTGGAAAAGGTAGATTCAAGGCAGTATTGAATGGTCCTTCCGTAGCGACTAAGTCGGGTCCGCAGCCCATTACCGTTCCCGTAATTGTGGATGTGATTGATTCAAATACGGCGAAAATAACCATTGGCGACGCGCAGCTCGAATTACGCGTTGGCCAGTGGAGTGACATCGTTGAAGTTAAATTCAAGGCTGGTTTTCTGTTCAATGTTCACGCGATCACGCGTTTGATTCTCACAAGTTTGAACGGCGCAGTGCGTTTGTATTCGCTGCCTTTGCAGATTCATCCGTTACACGCGTTGTCACATTATTCATCGTCGAAATCATTTGCGAAAAATCTTTGGCAAAAAGTCGGTGCGTATCTCACGCTCGGCTGGCCGCAGGATACAACCGGACTCGAAGATGGCTGTATCACCGATGAGCAATTCATCACGTTATGCGATACGATCTTTGAACGCCGCAAACAGATATTTTTCTATTTGCTTGGCGAGTTCAAAGAAGGCGTGCTGGCAAGTATCTTCGATGATCTTGACCGCGTGCAGCATATGTTCTATCACAACCGTCTTGACGTGGCGCAGGCATGGTACAAAAAACTGGATGCCTTCGTGGGCGAAGTGAATCAGCGCGTGGAAAAATGGGGCGGCAAATATAACTACATGGTCATGTCGGATCATGGTTTTACAACCTACGAACAAAAGATTCACATGAATCGCTGGCTTGCTCAAAATGGATACCTCACATTAAATGACGGCCATACTGAAGGCGATCTTTCACATGTGGACTGGTCGCGCACAAAAGCGTATGCGGTCGGCTTGAACAGCATCTACTTAAATGTCGCGGGCCGTGAAGGCCAGGGAATTGTCGGCGCGCAAGAGATCGAACCGCTGCTGACCGAAATACAGCAAAAGTTATTGGATTGGAAAGGCGCGGACGGAAATTCCGTTGCCCACAGAATTCGACTCAAACATGAAGTTTACAATGGCGCTTATACGCGCCTCGGACCTGACCTCGTAGTTGGGTACGCGCGCGGATATCGCGCCTCCTCCGAAACTGGTTTAGGGAAAATCCCGCAAGCGCTGGATGAGCCCAATCACGACCACTGGGGCGCGGATCACTGCGTAGATTCAGACGTGGTGCAGGGCGTCATCTTTGCCAACCGTGAATTGCAAAGTTTCGGCGGGATATCCTTCCGCGATATTCCCTTCCTCGCGGTAGGGAAACACCTCGACCAATCTCACATCAAACCACCATCACAGCAAGTGGGTGGTCACAACCAAAAAGACCTCGAGGAAAGATTGAAGGGTCTTGGTTATCTCTAAAGTACTTAAACACGAAGGACACCAAGTGCACAAAGGGAAATTTTTTTTCCTTGTGACCATTGCGTCCTTCGTGTTTAAAGTTTTTGAAATTTGAAAGTAAGAGCGCAAATGTTAAAGAATCTTTTCAAGCGTGAAGAACCCAAAAAAACATCCAATAAAAAAGTAGTCGTTGTCTCGGGCTTGCCGCGTTCGGGCACATCCATGATGATGAAGATGCTCACCGAAGGCGGCATCCCCGCAGTCACAGATGAACTGCGCGAAGCCGATGAGGATAATCCCAACGGATATTTCGAGATCGAAGAGGTCAAAGCCCTCAAAGACGGCGAGAAGCAATGGGTCTATACAGCGCGCGGAAAAGTTGTCAAAGTTATTTCATATCTGCTCGAATTTTTACCCACCGACTTAACCTACGACGTGATCTTTATGGATCGTGAAATCCATGAAGTACTTGCTTCGCAAAAGAAAATGTTGCAGCGCAGAAATGAAACCTCTGCAATTTCAGATGCAAATATGGAAGCACAGTATCGCGGGCACTTGAAAGCCGTCAAATATTGGCTGCCGCGTCAGGCTAATATACGCGTCATGTATGTAAAGTATAACGAGATGGTTAATTCACCGGAAACGCTTGTCCCTGCCATTGTGGAATTTTTGGAAATGTCGTTGAACGTTGAAGCCATGAAATCTGTTCCAAACCCATCCTTATATAGAAACAGGTAATTATGTTCCGAAAACTTGCAGACTCCGTCAAATCGAATTTTCCCATCTCCCGCCCAGTCGGCGCGCCGCCACCCATCCAAACACCCGAATCCTTCGAAGGTTTTCTTGAACATCTGCAGGTCTTGTTTGAAGGAGAGGATGCCGAAGCATTTTTCGATGCAATAGAAAACGCCCCTTCCCGCTGGCAGCGCAAACCCGAGATCATGCTGTCAAAGGCGACGGGGTTGTTGCGTGCCGGTGAAGAAGATGAGGCGCGAAAAATCCTCGATGAGATCGAGCGCACCCATCCAAAATTCGGTCCCCTTCATTACTACCGGGCGCGTTTACACATCCTGAACTTATATCTTGCCCATGCACTGCGGGCAATCAACAGGGTTCGCACTCTGGCAGTGCTTGACGACGAATCCGAATCTGATCTGACTGAAATGGAAAATGTCGCCATTGAGGAAATAAAAAAATCGGCGGCCGAACTTGGCGTAACATACGAAAAAATGGAAAAGGCCAGCTGGCACAATGAAGCCGCCCAGGAAAAGATGAATGCAGGGCAATGGCAGTCCGCCGAACAAAACGCCCGCGAAGCGGCGCGGCTGATCCCAAATTGGGTTTCGCCCCGCAACAACCGTTCGTATATCCTCTATTTCATGGGAAGAATAAAGGAAGCCTTTGAAGAGGCTGCTGCCGTTCTTCAACTCGATCCGGAAAATTTTCATGCTTTGAAGAATTTGGTTATCTTTTATACCGGGCTTGGTGAAGATGAACAGGCGCGTCAATATTCCGCCAAGAGCGCAAGCCTGTTGCAATCCCTCCCGCCTGATTCGCTTGAAGTGGACACCGTTATCACGGTACTGGGTTTGGTCAACGACCATGACACCCTATGGGCGCTGGCGCAAAAATACTTAAAGAGCGATTACGAAGATTTATTCGATAGCTCATGGTATACATTGGGTGTCGCGGCGCTTCATATGGGGCGAGTCAAAGAAGCCCGGAAATTGCTTGAGAAAACAGAATTATATTATGAACCCGCAGAAGAACTTGTGATCGAGATTCGTAAATCCATAAGCATGGGGGAGCCGACACCTGCACCGCCAGCCTATGTTGAAGTCGGTTTATTAATGCCCCCTGCAGTTATACAGGAATTGACCGACATCATATCGAAGCACAAGGGTGACGGCGACCTTGCTCTTCATCTGCGGAAAAAATTAAACGAATTTATCCAAAAACGCCCATTTGTAGTCACAAGTTTGTTTCGTTTGCTGACCAGCCCCATTATGGAGGCGATTCCACACTTACTCCTGTCCATCAACGACCCGGGTATCGATGCGCGTCTGCTGAATTTTGCGCTTGGTGATACGGGCACAAACGACCAACGCATGCATGTATTGATGGCAATGTCCCAGCTGGGCAGGGAAGTTCCTCCCGGCCCCATACGCTTTTGGAATGATAAAACAGGGGAGTGGATCGAGGCGGATTATTCCGCCCAAATGATCTCGGACGATATCGAACTGAATATTTCCCCCGCCGCCATGGTTTGGGCAGAGAAAGCGCAAAACGCAAAATCTGTTGATGAAAAAATTTCATTTTGGCGCAAGGCTGTGGATGCCGACCCCAAAAGCGGTTTTGCAGTCCACATGCTTGGTGTTGTTTTGTTGCAAAACGGACAAGATGAAGAAGGATTACTTCTTGCGAGGCAGGCAATCGAAGTTGACCCTGATTACATGTTTGCATATACAAACCTTGCCATGATGGAATCGCACAAAGAGAATCCCGATATCCAGCAAATAGAAACTTATCTGCGTAAAGTCACCATGGCTCCGGTGGTCACATCACAAACCGCGTTTATGGCACACTTTGTTTATATGATCCTTGCATTTGAGAGCAAGGATTTCGAGACCGCCCGCAAACAATTTGAGATGGCTATTGAACTCCGTCCGGATGATCCCATGCTAAAAGATTGGGGCGTCAGGTTAAAGTTGAGTGAAGTATTCGCGGGTAGCTGGTTTGAAAAGATGCAGGAGCAAAGCCGCCGGCGCGCGTACGCAAAAGTGATAAAAACAAAACTCGACGCGGATTCAACATCCTGGGTCACACTTAACAGCCTCTCGCGTGAAGTGTTAGCCATAACAGCGCGTATTTGGAGAGCATCTTCCCAGGGTAAAAAAGCCGAATTAATAAGGAATATTTCGGAGAAAATGCAGGATGTTCAATCAGCGAAGAATGTTCTTGAGAAATTATCGAGGGACGAAAAAACTGCACTGCATTGGGTATTAGAAAATATCGGGTCGCGTGCCTTGAATGAATTTACCGCCAAGTATGGTGATGATGCAGGCGAATCTCCATACTGGAATTACCATGATCCCAAAACAATTATCGGAAGATTAAGACAAACCGGATTTCTCGCAATGGGCACATTGGATAATGAACAGGTTGTCTTTATACCCGCAGATATACGAAATATGCTAAATGCCAATTTAGGAGATTGAACATGTATAAACTCGTCCTCGTCCGTCATGGACAAAGCACTTGGAATCTCGAAAACCGCTTCACCGGCTGGACCGATGTCGACCTGACCGAACTCGGGCGCGAAGAAGCGCGTGCCGCCGGTAAATTATTGCGCGAAGGCGGATATGATTTTGACATCGCCTACACATCCGTGTTGAAGCGCGCCATTAAAACGCTTGGCTTGATCCAGGAAGAAATGGATCGCGATTGGCTGCCCGTTATCCGCGCGTGGCAGTTGAATGAACGCCATTACGGCTCTTTGCAGGGATTGAATAAATCCGAAATGGCTGAAAAATTCGGCGAAGCGCAGGTAAAGATCTGGCGGCGCAGCTATGATGTTCCACCTCCAGCCCTTGAACTGACCGACGAACGCCACCCGAAATTTGACCGCCGCTACGCCGCGTTAACTCCTGAGCAATTGCCGGCAACAGAGTCACTCAAGATCACATTGGAGCGCGTTCTCCCGTTCTGGCATTCCACGCTCGCGCCTGAGATCAAATCCGGCAAACGCGTTTTAGTCGTTGCGCATGGTAATTCGATCCGCGCGATGGTTAAGTATCTCGATAATACTTCTGAATCAGAGATCACAGAACTCAATATCCCGACCGGCTTGCCGCTTGTTTACGAACTTGATCAAGATCTAAAGCCGATTAAGAATTATTACCTTGGTGACGCAGAGGAAGCCGCAAAGAAAGCGGCTGCTGTGGCAAATCAGGGAAAAGCAAAGTGAGTGGAATTTTAAACTCAAAAATATCAAGATTTTTCATTGAACGGTTACCGGATGCCCGGAGTATTCTGGGGTTATATTCGGTAATCGTTTTTTTGATTTATTCATGGACTCTGTTTATATCTTTCTACAAATTCCCTTCATGGATCCTTAGCAGGACAATAAGCCAGATATTATCAATCTATGCTTATGCATTTCTCGCAAATTTTATGGAGAGCATTCTTGTGCTGGCGGGAATTTTATTTCTGGACCTAACTTTATTTCTTGCCATGAGGAATAAGGTTGAATTTCAGACGCGCTCGATATTAGTACTACTCGCCATTTTAATTCCCGCCATGTGGAGATTGGTCTTGTTCCAAAATTATGAAGATTCCTCCGTTTTTGTTTCTGGTGAAATAACCTGGTGGGCAATAGCGGCGGCAATTGGATTACCCCTTGCAATATTTCTACCTAAAATTGATTGGTTTAAAAAACTTTTTGAAGGCATTGCTGAACGCTGTATTGTCTTCCTGTATATTTATCTTCCAATAAGTTTTATCTCCTTGATTTTTGTATTTGCCCGTAATATTTATTAGGTGACCCTATGGCACAACTCTCTCGACGCGACTTTCTAAAAGTTGCGGGGGCAACTCTCGCAGGTTCATTCGCATCCCAAAAACTAAATCCCCTGCGCTTAAAAGACATAACACGTCCCAATATCATCATCATCTTGATGGATGCGCTCTCGGCGAACCATTTATCTCTTTATGGTTATCCTCGCTCCACCTCGCCCAACATTGATGCCTTTGCGGAGCGCTCGACCGTATTCCACAAACATTACAGTGCAGGCAATTTTACAACTGCCGGCACAGCCTCCATGCTGACCGGGATGCTCCCGTGGAAACACGGCGCATTTATGGGCGGCGGATTGGTCCGCCCGGAATTTGTAGACACCAACCCATATACTTTGCTTGGCTCCGATTATTATCGCTTTGGATTTTTGCAAAATACGTGGGCTGATTATCTGGTCAGCCAGTACAACCATGAAGTAGACCGATTTCTATCGCCTTTTTCATACGATTTGGTTAACGAAAATAAATTATTAAATCTGCTCAAAAATGACCGCACCATGGCTTCAATAGCCACAAATGATTTTCTATTTTCCATGGAGGGAACAACCAGTCCACCAGGCGCTTCTGTGATCGGCTACTTGAATAAAAGCTACGTTCTGAATTTGGCGAATGCTCAAAAATCTGCGCGATACCCCAAAGGCACACCTGAGGCAATGAGCGGAATTCCGTTTTATAACGAAGAAGTCTACAGAGGTGTATATAAGGAAATATCCCGTCTTGAAGATCAAGGCTCGCCTTATTTCTCCTACTTCCATTTGTATTCGCCGCATTATCCATACAGACCCCGCGCCGATTACCGAAAATTATTTCAGGATAAATATGCCCCTGCCAAAAAACCCGCTCATCCCATACTAACTGGCTTGCCTGAAAATTACCTGCTCACTCAAAGGTCTCTTTATGACAGGCAGATTGCGCAGGTAGATCATGAGTTTGGTAAATTAATTTCGCAGTTGGGTAAAGACGGTGTATTGAATAACAGCTACTTGATTCTCACCTCCGATCACGGAGAACTTTTTGAACGCGGCTTCCTCGGACACGGTGATCTATTTCTGTATGAGGGTGCGCTCCACATTCCGCTTGTCATCCATTCGCCGAAACAGACAAAACGGGAGGATATTTTTGCGTTGACCAGCAATACAGATATCCTGCCAACCCTGCTTTCCATCGCAGGCAAAAATCCCGCGCCAAACGTTGATGGGAGAATCCTGCCCGCCTTTGGCGGCGCGGAAGAGGATGCCGATCGCCCAATTTTTTCTGTATACGCGTACGACAGTTCCACATTCGCTCCTATAAAAAAAGCGGTGTTATCCATGCGCAAACATACTCATAAGATCATCGCATATTTAGGATATACTCCCGAGAAAATTTTTGAGTTATACGATATTGAAAACGATCCTGACGAATTGGTCAACCTTGCCTTCAAAGACGTAAAATTACTTAATACAATGAAAGATGAATTATTCACACATCTTGATGAAGCAAATAGACTATTTGCAAATAGATAACCCATGAATCAGGATTTTCTCCACGAATTAAAAAAACGCTTCACCGGCGACCTCCGTTTTGATTCTGCCTCGCGGATTTTATATTCCACCGATGCCTCGATGTATCAGATCGAACCGCTTGGCGTTGCCATTCCCAAAACGCAGGATGACCTGCACACCGCCGTGGAACTCGCCGCGAAGTATAAAATCCCGATCCTGCCGCGCGGCGCGGGTTCATCTCTCGGCGGGCAGGCGATTGGCGCAGCGCTGATATTGGACTGCTCGCGCTATTTAGATTCAATTATCGAAATTGATCCTGCATCCCAAACCGCGACTGTTGAACCCGGTGTTGTGCTTTCCACGCTTAACACCGCCGCCGCAAAATTCGGATTGATGTTTGGTCCTGACCCCGCATCCGCTGAACGCGCAACCATGGGCGGCGTGATCGGCAACAACGCAACCGGCGCACATTCCATTTTGTATGGCATGTCCGCGGATCATTTGCTCTCAGCCGATATCATCCTCGCGGATGGAGCGCTTGAAACCTGGGACGAAAATGGAAGATCAAAATTATCTCAAACGATTTTGAATATTCGCGAAAATTATTCAGAAGCCATCAAACAAAATTTTCCGAAATCATGGCGTAACTCGGCGGGTTATCGCATTAATTATTTACTGCCTTTCTCCCCATCAAAACCCGCGCAATGGACAAATCCCCAAAATCGCTGGTCGGTTTACGATGCAACTTTTGACCTTCAACCCTTCGACATTGCTCAGGGCATGCCTTCGACTTTCAACCTTGCACCCTTGCTTGCCGGCAGCGAAGGGACTCTCGCAGTCATGCGCCGCGCAAAAGTTAATTTAGTTACAAAACCAAAGCATACAATTTTAGGCGTACTGGCTTATGAAAGCATTTCCGCCGCTTGCGATGACGTTCCGCGTTTACTTGAATTTAATCCAAGCGCGATTGAATTGATTCCGCAAATGATTATTCAACTCGCGCGCGGTGTGCCGATGTATGCGCGTGAAATGAGTTGGATGGTGGGTAATCCTGCCGCGATATTGGTCGTTGAATTCAGCGGAGATGATCCACAAAAAATAAAAAAAGATGTAAGGCAAATTGGCGCTTTGCTAACAATTGCTGAGTCTCGCGAAGATCAAATCCGCGTGTGGAATATCCGCAAGATGGGATTGGGCATTTTGGATTCGCGGCCGCAATCTGCGCGCCCCGCGGCATTCATTGAAGATTGCGCCGTACCCGTCGAAAATTTAGGCGAGTTTGTCCGCGAAATTGAGAGAATACTGCGCGAGCATCATACCGAAGGTGGTATTTACGCGCACGCTTCCGGCGGCTGTTTGCATATCCGCCCGATACTTGATTTGCTGCAAGGCGATGGTGTGCGCGCACTAAGAAGTATCGGCGAGCAGGTTCTGGCGTTGACCTTGCGACTCGGCGGCTCGATGAGCAGCGAGCACGGCGATGGAATTGTCTCTGGCGAGTGGATCGAAAAAACGTACGGCGCAGAGATCGCCGCAGCTATGCGTTCACTCAAGCACGCAGCTGACCCTGATAATATTTTGAATCCAAAGAAAATGCTGGATGCGCCACCAATGGATACGCACCTGCGCTATGGCGAAGCGTACCGCGCGCAGGCATGGACATCCGCTTTGCATTTTGAGCATACACGCGGACTCGCGGGCGCAATCGAACATTGCAATGGTCAGGGCGTGTGCAGAAAAACAACTGGCGTGATGTGTCCATCATTCCAGGCAACGCGCGAAGAAGGCAACTCGACACGCGGCAGAGCAAATTTACTGCGTGGATTAATTAACGCGCAAAACCTTCAACTTTCAACCTTAAACCTTGAGAACGTATATTCTTCGCTCGATCTCTGTCTCGCCTGCAAAGGCTGCACTGCGGAATGTCCCAGCGGCGTGGATATGCCAAAATTAAAATATGAATTTATGAACGAATATTACAAGACGCATCGCAGGAAATTGCGCGATTATTTATTCGGATATTTTCATGTCGTTTCAAAATGGATAAGTCCGGTTGCGCCCTTGGCGAACACTTTTATGCAAATGAATTGGTCGCGCAAATTGATCGCGCACGCGATGGGTGTTACAGTACACAGACCGTTTCCTATTTATGCAAGCAAACCAGTAAGTAGATATACAGGTAAACAAGTAAAAAATACTCAAAGAAAAACCGTCATTTTCTTATCGGATGTATTTGCGCGCTATCTTGAACCCGAAGTAGAGCAAGCAGCATTCGATATTCTGAATGCTGCCGGATATGATGTGAAAGTCCTGCCGATTATTGGGGCAGGGGCTTCGCTGCTTTCAAAGGGATTCATTAGCGCGGCACGTGCGCACGCGGAAAAAATTCTGGACGCGATCAAAATACTGGATGCAGAATCAAATCTAAGCGTCGTCGGCTGCGAACCTCCTGAAGTGTATTGTCTCAAGCACGAATATACCGCGCTGCTCCCCAATCGTCGCGCAGAGATCGAATCCATCAGCAAACGCGTTTGGTTAATGGATGAATTCATTTTAAGAAATATTGAGTTGGATCAATTTACATCTCGTCCATTGCCTGAAAATAAAATCGTTTTTCATCCGCATTGCCATCAACGTGCGGAAGGACTCGCGGACGATGGTTTGCCATCCGGCACAGACGCAACTGTGAAGATGCTGCGTGTCTGCGGCTTTGATGTGGATGTAATCGACACGGGCTGCTGCGGCATGGCTGGCACGTTTGGCTACGACGCAGAGCATTATGATCTTTCAATGAAAGTGGGGGAGTTGAAGTTGTTCCCGACGCTAAGAGAATTGGATGATGCAACCCAGGTTGCATCTACCGGCTCGGCTTGCAGATTGCAGATTAAACAGGGCGCAGTGAAAGATGCAAAACATCCGCTGGTGTTGGTCGCAAATCTACTGGCGCTCAACGAAGACATACGCCGCAATTGAAAATGCATTGGCGACGTTGAACGAGCGCTTTTGTCCGCGCATGGGGATGTGGAAAATATTGTCGGCGAGGTTGAGCAGGTCCGGGTCAACGCCGGTAACTTCGCTGCCGAGGATCAACATGGTGGGAGAGGTTGTCGCGGAGGTTTGAGAAAGCGGCTGCGAGCGTTCATCTTCTTCCAGCGCATAAATTTTCCAGCCAGCCTCTTTTAGTTCCTGCACTAATTTGACTGCATCCTTATGATGCGACCATGTCACATGCTCATCCGCGCCCAACGCAGTTTTACGAACAGCATCCAACTCGGGCGTGGGAGTGATGCCGCATAAATAAACGTGACTAAACCCAAAACCGTCCGCGCTGCGCAGAATCGAGCCGACGTTCCACGCCGAGCGGATATTATCCAAAAGCACCGCTCTGACTTCCTTCAGTTTTGATTCTTCTTTCGGTGCGGACTCCCGCGCTATTTTTTTCTTTATAACGACGCGCGTCTCTCCCAAACAATGCGGGCAGCGCACGCCAAAAGAATGCCCCTCGGTCAGTGGAAAACGCAGCCCGCAACTGACACAAACCCGGATCTCGAATGATGAAATAGTCATAAGTTTAATTATAAAGGGAGTTGTCTGTTGAAGATATGATGATTGAAAGCGTCGCTGCAAAAATGATATAATTTACGTTGTCAAATCAACCCGTTGATTTTTTAAAGGAGATAAAAATGGCTAACAAAGAGCAAGGAAAAAATAAAGAGAAAAAGAAGAAAAAGAAAGAGCAGCCAAAGCCGCCCAAGAAGTAGCGCGCCGCTTGAATATTCAGCATTTATACATCCCTCCAATTCAAAAAAATTGGAGGGATGTATCCTTAAAACGGGTATACTATACACAAATGAGCGAAATAGATAATTTCGACAAGGTTTCTCTTTTGCGTCTGTCCTTCGCAGGGCTGGCGGATGATGAACTGCGGGAGATGGCGTCTTTGATGCGTCTTTGCACGTATCCATCCGGGCATATTTTGTGCCATGAAGGCGCTCATGAATACATCTTTTACATCATCGCAGATGGAGAGGCCGTCATCACCAAGCGGATCGGTGATGACGAAGGCGAGCGAATTTTACGTACTGCCGGCAAAGGCGATCTGGTGGGTGAGATGTCCTTGATTCAGAATGCGCCGCGCGCTGCAACTGTATGCGCGACAACAGAGATCGCTGTGTTGGAAATGGAGAAAAAGGATTTTGAGGCCATGTTGGGCCGCAGCCCATTAATGGCACTTGATATTATCCGCATTACACTAGATCGTATGCGTGCCAATGATCAATTAGCGATCCTGGACTTGCAGCGGACAAATAAGATCCTGCGCCAATTGGATCGTAACAAATTGGAGTTCATTCAGGTTGCCGCCCACGAACTCCGCACGCCGTTGACTGTGCTTAAGGGATATGTCAATCTACTTAAATCGTTTACTGGAATCAAGGAAGACCTAACGACAAGCGAAGTGGTGGATGGGATCATCAAAGGTTCCGACCGTATGCACGAAGTAGTCAATATGATGTTGGATGTATCTCGTATAGATAGCGAAACATTAAAGGTAATCGCTTCGCCCCTTTTGATAAAAGGGATCATCGTGGACGTAATAAAAAAACTTTCCGATGCCACCGAAGAGCGAAAAATTCAGATCATCTTTGAATACGATGAAAATACCCCCATTATTTATGCAGACCCTTCCCTGGTTCAAAAAGCGATATACCACCTGATCGTCAACGCGATTAAATATACACCCGACGGGGGAATGGTAACCGTGCGCACGCATCCAGTTTTGATGGAAGATAATATTCCAGGCGTTGAAATTAGCGTGAAAGACACCGGCATTGGATTGGATCACGAGCACCATGATTTGGTGTTTGAAAAATTCTATCAAGTTGGCGGCGTGGCGATCCATTCATCGGGGAAGACCGCGTTTAAAGGCGGCGGACCGGGTTTGGGATTAGCCATTGCGCGCGGCGTGGTCAAATCTCACAGCGGCAAAATATGGGTGGAAAGCGCCGGACATGATGAAGTTAATTTTCCGGGTTGTACTTTTTATATTCAGATGCCCATCACGCCACCGGCGAAACACGTCTAATTGTTTTGCGTTTTGCCTGCCAATCCTGCTTCCTGTACAATTCTCGGCACGATCTCTTCCCAACCAACAGCCATCAAATGAATCCCATGCACGCCCTGCTTGATCTTAATTTTTTCGATCAACTCCAGCGTGATTTGCACACCCTCTTCCTGTGCATTGCCTTTGCTTTCGGCATTTTCCATGCGTTTGAGAATTTTCTCAGGCACGAACACACCGGGGATATTGTTATTCATATAAGCAGCGGTCTTATAACTCTTTAGCGGCGTAATGCCGATCATGATGTAAACCTTATCCAAAATATTTCGTTTGGCGATTTCATTTAACCACTCATCAAGCGCGTCAGCATCAAGGACTACATTGGTTTGAAAGAACTGCGCGCCGGCGTTGACTTTCTTCTGTTCGCGCAAAGCCTGAAACTTCATGTTCGATGCAAAGGGTGAAGCCGCTGCGCCAAGAAAATATTGCGGGGGAGTTTTGATTTCGCGCCCGTCCATATATTTTCCTTCATCGCGCATGCGGCGCAGTATCCACAACATTTGGACGGAATCAATATCCACAATATCCATACGTCCGCGCGGAGAAGGGGAGAGCGCCATGCTGTCGCCTGTCAGGCAGAGGATATTTTTCACGCCCAATGCGGATGCGCCCATCACTTCGGATTGCAAGCCCACGCGCGTCCGATCTCGTGCCGCGATTTGCATCACGGGTTCGGTATTTAACTCCAGCGCGAGTTTGCTGCACGCCCACGATGACATGCGTGGGATCGCGGATGGGCTGTCTGTAAAGTTGAGCGCGGTGACGTATGGCTTGAGTAACTCGATATTCTTTTTTAATTTGTCTGTATTCACTGATACTGGCGAAGTGACTTCCGCAGCAACGACAAATTCGCCATCCTTCAAGGCGCGTTCCAAATTTGAGATGGGTTGAGAATATTTTGGGGCGTGATATTCTGCGTCGCCTTGCCACCATTCGGGTTGACGCACGGGACGAAAAACGGCGGTATCTAAAACTTTGAGAACAGAGTCAGATCCGCGTTGAGAAATTTGCGCGGCGATATTCGCGACGCCGACTTTATTCGCTTGAGAAAAAACATCGCCCCAGGCATTCATCCCGGCTTTGCCCCAATCCAGTGGCGGGAGCACTTCGAGCAGCAGGGCTTCGCGCCCAAGTTTGAAAGAGCGCTCGTAGATCTTATACCAGATGCAGGGACGCGATTCGTCCACGTAACATTTTTCGGGAGTTGAGCCGCCGCAGGGACCGTTGCGCAATCCCTTGGGACATTCCATTGGGCAGATGAGGGCTGTTTCTTGCAGGAGGCAGTTTCCGCACATGCGGCATCCAAAGAGCGGACCTTTTACAGCGAGTTCTATTTTTGCAAGCGCGCGTTGTTTGAACGATGTGCGCTTGAAGGGCATGAATGGCGCTTGCCAGCGGCGACCGGGTGTAAAGACGGACATAAGGACTGCCTCCAAAAATTATATATTATATATAATTTTACACCTGACTTGAATTTTTGGTAATACTTGACCCAGATTGTCAAATCCAGCAGTTAATAAGTAGTAGAATTAAATTATGAAAGTAAAAGCATTTGAGATCAGCGCGACAAGAACTATCCCTTTGCAAACAAGTGTAACTACGCTGGATGAAATGACGCGCACACTGCCGCAAGGGTTTTATACAACGTTCAGCACTTCAGCGCAGGGGACACGCGTATTGGGGCTGCGCGATCATTTGCAAAGGTTGTATGTGCCGGCAGGGGAGGTGAAGTTAAATCCCGCAGTAGATGAATATGTTTTGCGCGAGCGGATTGCCTTGCTTGCAAAAGAAAACCTGCCTAATGAGTCGCGTGTGCGGTTGATCCTGGCGAAAGAATCGGGGAAGATTTATATCGGCGTTCTGCCTTTCATGTCTTTGTCTAAGAATGTGTATGCAAATGGCGCGCATGTGATTACTTCGTCGGTTGCAAGGCATGACCCGCGTATTAAGGATACGGGATTTATCTCTGAAAGTGTGGCGCAGAGAAAATTATTGAACAAGGATGTTTTTGAAGTTCTATTGACTAAAAATAAAAATATTTTTGAGGGGATGACTTCTAATTTCTATGCAGTCAAAGGGAAGACACTCATCACCGCTCAGCGCGGAATTTTACTCGGCGTAACGCGTAAAGCGATGCTTCGAATTGCAAGAGGGCAGGGGATGGGAATCGAATATCGTGCACCAGGCATGAATGAAGAATTCGACGAGGCATTTCTTACATCAAGTTCAAGAGGCGTGGTGCCAATTGTTTCAATTAATGATAAAGCAGTAGGGCAGGGGCAGGTGGGGGAATGGTCGAAAATTTTGATGAAGGGGTATTGGGACTATGTGGAGAAATTCAGTAGTTCATTGCTTGAATAGTTGGGTAATTTGTTTTGCATTACATCCTCACTTTTTCTTGTTGAAAATTTCATCATAAGCAATATCGGCTTCTCCGCTAAAATGTGCGTAACGGCTTGTAGTATCAATACTGTTGTGCCGCGCAAGTTCTTGAGATAATTTCAAATTTCCCTTGGCTAGATAAGTCATGGTTACAAAATAGTGACGGAAATCATGGACGCGAACAAGCTCGCGGTCTACGCCAGCCTCTTCAATTCTGCCTTTAATTCCCTGTTTTGGATCGCCCTTGATTGCTGTCCACATTCCACTTGCGCTGATCGGCTTTATTTTCTTGCTTGCCCTTATGTCATGACGGGCAAACACAGGCTGGGACTTAAGTGGTATGCGTGTAGCAGGCTCGATGGACGCGCATGCGATATGGTATTCACGCATTGCTTGTATGGAGCGATTTGAGAAACGAATTACCGCCTGTTTATTTCCTTTGCCAATAATAATAGCGCGAGATTCCTGCCAGTCGATATCTCCGCGTTTTAGGGCGCATGCCTCGGAAATACGCAAGCCAGTATCGGCGAGCGTTAGAACAAAGGCGCGATCTCGCAAGGCTAGTAAATCGCCACTGAGCCGGCTGCAATATTCTATAACTTGCTTAACAGCATCACGGTTAAAGTTAACCACGCGCTTTCCTTGCTTGCGTGTGTAATGTTTGGTAATCCCTTTCATCTCGGTTAAATCGCCAGCCTTGCAAAATGTGTAAAGCCCGAGGACTGCGGAGCGCCATATCTGTTTTGTGGATGGCGAAAAATCTTTAATAGCTGCCAGAAACACTTCATAAGTTTCTGTAGTTAGCGGGGCGTCTTCGCCAACGATTAATACAAAGCGTTGAAGTCCATAACGATATGTGTTTACTGTATTTTGGGAACGATCGAGAGTGGCTAGGAAGTGGTTTATTTGGGTTTGCATGAAGATTCTGTCCTTAACTTTATCATGGCGTATAATACTAATTATATTTAATGATAGAAGAAGAGTCAAGGATTGATTTTTATCACCTTCTCCCCCGCTCACCTTTTCTTGTTAGCTAAAAGCACAGGCCAAAACTAAATATCAAACACCCGAAAGAAGGAAGACGGGAATTCTTTCATCCTTTGCCTCCCTCCCCTGCCCTGCAAAAAGAATGGATTTAAAATGAAAACGCTATTGAGACTGCGTTACAATAAGGTGGATATTTAACCGTAATTTATCCACTGGAGATTCAGTTATGGAAAATCGAAGGATCGAGCGCAGAACGTTTACCTATTATATGCAGGTACTGGACGCCTCCACTTCAAAGTTGCTCGGCCATATGTCGGATATCAGTGACGAAGGGTTTAAAATGGACAGCCAGTACGCGATTCCGCTTGGAAAAGATTTTCGGATGTATATTAATCTTTCCAAAGAGGTCGCGGATAAAACCATGCTGATATTTTCTGCCCGCAGCAGATGGTGCAAACCGGATCCATTCAATCCCAACTCTTACATTGTTGGCTTCCAGATCGTCAATATGCCACAAGCCGACCATGCCATCTTTCATCGTATGTTCGAAAAATATGGGGCGAAAAGTAAATAATCCGTAAGGTCAAAGAGGAAAGAAGCGTTAACAGGTGGTCGAGTAGCCGCGCTCTTGTTCTTTGCGGCGTATCGAGACCATACATTCAAACGTTCAAACCTGTAACGCTTGGTCCTTCGCTAGTCTGCTATAATTTCCGGTAAGAATGGAGAACCTATGAGTACAAAATCTTTTCAATTTACCGCCGTGATCGAACGCGAGGATGATTGGTTCGTTGCGACCTGCCCCGAAGTGGATGTGGTGAGTCAGGGAAAAACCATCGAAGAAGCCCGCGCAAATTTGCTGGAAGCAGTGGAATTGTTTTTTGAAGCCGCTTCCGCATCCGAGATCAAGCGGCGACTTAAGAAAGAAACCTATGTCATGCCGCTTATGCCTGTTGTACCAAACTTGAAAATGAAAACTTCAGCAAGGGCGTAGTATGCCGAAGTTACGTGTTCTTTCAGGCAAGGAAACATGCAAGATTCTTGTTCAGCATGAATTCGAAAAGGTGCGGCAAAAGGCAGCCACATCATCATGCAAAAACAGGTTGGACACTCAACGATCACCATCCCTGTGCCTGACCACAGCGAATTGAAAACAGGAACTTTACTGGGGATCATTAGGCAATCTGAATTACCCCGCTCTTTATTTGAGACCAAGTAAAAAAACTTCTCTATTCATTTATTCGTGATTTTTATTCGAGGATGGTTTTTCATTCATCCTTAAAGGGATATTTACGGAACGCGCCTGCCTAATGCTTACTGAATGCGATACTGAGTTAATTCTTCCATACATTTACGAAATTCCTGATTGTCAGCCAACTGTTGTTGAATGACCGGCATCTCAATGCCAAAAACCACGCCATCTCCTGCAACCGTGGCGCTGGCGCCGCCCCCGCGCAAAGCGGTCAACTCACCCAGGATACCGCCGGCGGTCGAAACAACAGGGACGCCTTTGTCATCACAAATGGGCTGGCCGCCGCGCGAGACTCCAAACTGACCGCTCAAGACCAGGAAGACGCGGTTGTTCTCCAAACCTTCCACGATAACCGGTTGGCTGGCGTTGACATCCTGCAATTGCACCAGCTCAGGATGATTGCGCGCCAGATCGAGAATCAGCCTTGCCAGCCGCCTTTCAGTTGTCATGCCGTTCAACGCCGGCGCTTCTTGCCTTGCCTGTTCCCATGCCTGCACTCTTTCGAGCAGGGTCGGTATAGGCGAGTCGTCTTCCTCCAAACGCTTTCGCTCCCGCTTAAGGTCGCCGCTAAAAACCTTACCCATCAACTGGATGGTTCCAGCGATGTCGCCTTCCACCAATGCCGCTTCATAGTCCGTTTGTGAAAAGGGAAGAAATTCCAGGTAGACGGGATGCTCCTGAAGCGATCCGTCAGGATGTTTCAGGAGTCGATTGCCTGCGCGGAATAAACCATGATTGTCGCGGATGTCCTCCATGTTGATTATGCCAGAGCCAAAGGAGTAAGGGCTCTTATAGAGTTGTTTGTTATAGAATCCGTCGCAAAGGGTCATGGTTTGTTGATGGGAATCGTAAAGGAAAGTCAGGGCATGCTCCTCAACAAGATTCAGCAACTGCAGGGACTGGAGATTTTCATACCCCGCTTCGGCTCGCGGAATCAGGGGAACGCCGCCGCCGGGAACAGGCGTATGTTCGATGGGGCGCCATTTCCCCGTGATCGGATCTTTAGGTTCGACCCAAAGGCTGGAGCCGTCGGTAAAGGTTGCCTTAATCTTAGCATTTTCCAATTCATATGGAGTCAAAGGTATATTTCGACGCAGCTCGTCAACGCCATAAGGTCTGAATACCGCCGTCGCGTCATCTTTGGCAACCCGTTCACAGTGGTATTTTTCTTTCATGCCAATAGATTCAACATAGACGATAACCTGCCCGCCGCGCAATTGATAACGCATCAACTGGGGAATGTCTTCATTGATGATGGCTTGAAAGCCCGTGCTGTAGTTGAGTTCAAGGCATAGCATGGCACTGGCAATACGCTTTTTTACCTGTATCTGCTGCCAGCAGGCAAATAAGGCGCCATTCAGATACATCGTCTCGCGGCAGTCGCCGTTCTGCATCAGGAGTGCGGCAGTCAGATCCGTACCGGTGCGCGCATTTCTGCGCATGTCATGATCTATACCCGAGAGGGCAATCAAGCCGTCGGAGCGAATATCGAACGAGGCATGGGTCGGTGACTGAAGGTCCTGAAGATCGCCGACCTTTAGTCCCGCGCCGATCACCTGCTGTATGCGCGCGATGACAGCCAGGGGAAACTCCCTGTCCTCCGGCGCTAACATCTGAAGAATTCTGGTTTCCACCAGATCGATCAAATCCTCTTGAACCTGACGGTCGATCAGCAGGTCTGGAACGCGCGAACCGACGCGGCCAAGACCACCGCTGATATTAAGCGGGACGAGACTGGCCGTCAACGTCCGAAAATTCATTGTTTTATCGAGAAAGACCTGCAAGGATTTCGCTGGACGGGTTTCGATAGCCATGTGATAGAACCTTCTGGTCTTTCTATTTTCCGCCCTCCCCTGCACTTGAAAGCGGGAGACTGCTTCGTTGCACGCAGCAATGGCGCATTCTGCTCCGCTGACACGCAGCGCCATAAGTGTTGTATCGCGCTCGCTGGCATGTTCAATCATGACTGCATAACTATCTCTGACGCGCTTTAATTCTGCCAGAGTAGTGGCAATCTTGAAATCGGCATCGGCAGCGGAAAAAAGGCGGGACATGAAGGCTCGGATTTCAGGGCGGGTGGCTCCGCGCATGACTGCCAGCAATACGGTTCCTGCCGGCGTCCAATAGTCCAGGGATTCCATGCCGCCTTGCAGTTCAAGGGCAATCCAAACAAGTTGAGATTGATGGTCCAGGGCTTCTTCCGCGGTTTTTATATCATTGTCAATGAACTGCAGGCGCAAGCCTTCCTCCTCATCGAGGGTGCGGTTCGCCTCCTTTTGTTTCAGACGCCCGCGTTCGATCATCAAATCGGTCAAGCCGTCAATGGTGCGCAGCATCCAACCCAGACCGGGAAATGATGATTCACTATCGCGAAAGCCGCGATGGAATATGCGGGTTGCCATTTGGAGGTTCTTCTGGCGCATCTCCCAGACCTGGGCGACGGTCATGCCGATGGGCGAGACAACTTCGGGGAAATAGTTGGAAAACTGGTTGAGCAGCAGAGGGTCTACAGTTTGAATGGGCGCTGACATCCTGCTTTTGTCGCTGGGCGTATCCGCCAGCGACTGGCACAATCTTTCAGCAAAAAAGGCTCTGGCAGAGTAGGACTCGCCCAACGCAGACCAGATAAGAGCGCTGCTCTCGCCAGCAGCGATCATTTTGGATGCCTCTTGAATGGCGTCCATTGGCAGCCCTGCCTTATTCAAAGCAAGAATATAAAATTCACGGACTCGCGGGGCGTTGAGGAAACCTTTGTCCCGGCATTCCCGGTAAAGACGAATCTCGTTCGCCGGCGAGCTGAGTAGGCGAAAGTGGTTGGTGATTTCGATGAGTTCCTTGGTGGACCAGCCAGCTAATCCGCGTTGCCCGGAAAACGTCAGATTTTCCAGTTTACCAACTGTATCCGTATGAGTGAGCAGGATGCTGAACGCCAGATCGCGCAGCATCGCTTCTTTACCACTTTCATAAACCCCATCAAGGTCAATCCTATTCAGAGCGTCAAAGGTAATGGGCTGAGTCTGTTCGGGTTTCATTCGTAAAATTTCTCATGCAGTAGTTTTTCATTCTCGTTCAAAGGTCGGGTGGTAATCGGTTTATTTGGCATAGTATTCCTTGCATAAAATCAAACATCTATTTTTTGCTGATTATACTCCGTCATCAAAAGTCACACGTTGTTCAATAGGATGCTTTCTTTGGCGGGAAATATAGGACAATCAAGATATTCAAAGTACAATATGCGCACAACTTGAATATCCGGGCTGCGTAGACGAGTATTCTCAACTTCAACTCTAAGGATGACACCATGGCAAAGATTTTCGTCTCATATTCACGCAAGGATATTGAATTTGCAAAAAGGTTAATTACTGAATTACAAAAAAGTGAGTTGGATTTTTGGGTGGATTGGGAAGGCATCCCGCCGACTGTGGATTGGTGGAAGGAGATCGAGAAAGGCATCGAAGAAGCGGATGCATTTCTCTTCCTGATCAGCCCCGACTCGGTCACGTCAAAAATATGCGCGCAAGAATTGGACGCTGCCATAAAAAACGGCAAGCGGCTGATTCCGCTCGTAGTGCGCGACGTAAAAGGAAGCGAATCTCCACCGCAGCTGAGTCACTTGAACTGGATATTCTTCCGCCCCGAAGATGACTTCGATGGCGCGGTTGTCAAATTGCTAGCGGGCATCCGCACCGATTACGACTGGGCGCAGACGCATCGCCGTTTGCAGGTCAAGGCGCTGGAGTGGGAAAGAATTAATAACGAAAACAGTTTCTTATTGCGCGGCAAAGACTTGCAGGATGCCGAACAGCAACTTGCGACGAATTCATCCAAAGAACCGCATCCCACTGACTTACAGCGTGATTATGCTTTCAAGAGCCGCAAGCTTGTAGATCAGCAACGCAAGATTATCATTGCTATTTCCATTGTCGGCGGGGTTGCCATGGCAATCCTCGCCGTGTTTGGATTTGTACAAGCAGGGCTGGCTCGAACTGCGCAAGCCTCGGCGGAATTAAGCGCCTCGGTTGCGCAAACCGCGCAGGCAAATGCGGTATCTTCAGAGGCAACCGCCGTCGCCAGTGAAAAGGAAGCAAAAAAGCAGGCGCAAATTTCCAGAGCTGGCGAGCTAGCGGCACTTTCAACGACATTACACGATGGGAATATCCACACATCTATGTTGTTTGGGATCGAATCATTTAGCTTATGGGATAACCTCCAAACACGCGCAGCCATGCTGGATGCTTCAAATGGAAGCCCAAATTTACGTCAAATTCTGGCAGGGCATACAGTTACAGCAGCGAGTGTTGCCTTCAGCCCGGACGGCAAAATCCTCGCATCTGGCAGCTGGGATGGCACGATCATTCTGTGGGATATAAAAACAAACAAGCCGATCCGTCCGCCTCTTACGAATCACAAAGATTGGATCTACGATATCGCCTTCAGTCCGGATGGCACAAAGATCGCCTCAGCCAGCAAAGATAATACGATCATCCTATGGGATGTGACAACATGGCAGCCCATTGGCGACCCCATCACTGATTATCAAAACGGCGTGATGAGCGTGGCGTTTAGCCCGGATGGCAAGACCTTCGCCGCAGGAGGTTACAACTATACAGTGATGGTATGGGATGTGGCAACAGGCGAACCCATTGCTCAACCTCTTGAAGGGCATTCCGATTTAATAACCAGTCTGGCATTTAGCCCGGATGGTTCGATACTTGCATCTGCAAGTTACGATGGCACAGTCATTTTGCGCGATACGCAGACATACCAACCCATAGGCGCGCCCCTTGCTGGACATTCATTTTGGGTAATGGGTATCGCCTTCAGCCCGGATGGCAAAACTCTGGTGTCTGGAAGTAGAGATACAGCCATAATCCTATGGGACGTAGCAACACATGAAATCAGAGGCGAGCTGAGGAAATTTTCCGACCCCATATATGATGTAGCCTTCAGCCCGGATGGAAGTACCATCGCATCAGGAAGCGGCTCTTCGGTCGTGCTTTGGGATGTCGCGACGCAACTTGCCATAGGTCAACCCATGATCGGGCATTCGCGTACAATAAATAACCTCGCTTTCAGTCCGGATGGAAAAACAATTGCATCAGGAAGTGTGGACACCACCATCATGCTCTGGGATGTAGCGCCTCGAAACTTGGCGGATCACAGTGGCTACGTATCCAGCGTAGCCTTCAGTCCGGATGGCAATATCTTTGCATCGGGAAATTATGACAATACCATCACCTTGTGGGGTGCAACAACACGCCAAGTCATCAAACAAATAGAAAATGCAGCCACATCCAGTACAACCTTTAGTCCGGACGGGAAAATCTTGGCAGCCGGGAGTTACGATGGCGTCATTACCCTGTGGGATGTAGAGACTGGTAATCTGCTCGGCGATCCTCTTACAGGGCATGCGGATATTATCAGAAGCGTAGCCTTCAGCCCGGATGGACAAACTCTGGCATCAGGAAGTTGGGACAGCACAATTATTCTATGGGATGTGGCAACGCACCAGATCATACAAACATTGAAGGGGCATAAAGCCGGCGTAACCAGCGTGGCTTTCAGCCCGAATGGCGAGACCCTTATATCATCGGGTTGGGACAACCAGATCATTACGTGGGACTTAACAACATATCAACCCATTGGGGCGTCCGTAAAGACAAATTGGGTAACTAGCATCGCCTTCAGCCCGGATGGCAAAACCCTTGCGTCAGGAAGTTTGGAAAATAACGCGATCATCTTATGGGATGCAACAACACGGAAGCAGATTGCTCAACCATTCCTGGGTCATTTAGATTATGTCAATACAATCGCCTTTAGCCCGAACGGCAAAACCATTGCTTCAGGAAGCGACGACAATACAGTGATCCTGTGGGACTTGGCTTCGCGTCAGCCGATCGGTCATCCGCTGGCCCAGCATACACTCGGCGTTAAAAGTGTAGCCTTCAGCCCGGATGGCAAGACCCTGGTTTCAGGCGGCAATAATGGCCCTATCATCTTGTGGAATGTAAGTCCGCAAAACTTGGTTCAGCAATCCTGTCAGCGCGCAGGGAGTAACTTCGCACAATCAGAATGGGATAAATATTTCCCCAACGAAGAATATCGCATCACCTGTCCGCAATGGGCGGCAGGTAATAAGTAATATAATTAAATAAGAACTCCGAGACAGATAAGGTCTCGGAGTTCTTATTTAATATCTACCTCTATTCAAAACCGCATCTGGATTCGGCAAGTCGCTTTCTCTGGCGGGGAAGACTTGCACCGCGCAGGCTTTGAACTCGGGGATTTTGGCCTGCGGGTCGAGCGCGTCATTGGTCAGCAAATTTGCGGCGGCTTCGGCAAAGTGGAAGGGGATGAAGACCACGCCCACGGATGTTTTCTCCGTCACCGTGACGCGCAAGATAACTTCTCCGCGCCGCGACGTGACGCACACAGGGTCGTTGTTTCTTATGCCGTGAATCTCAGCGTCCGCTGGATTCATGTCTACGCGGGCTTCGGGATAAGCATCATTCAACACCGAGTTACGCGTCATCGAGCCGCCATGCCAATGTTCCAGCACGCGGCCGGTGGTTAAGATAAATGGATATTCATCGCTCGGCTCTTCCATCACGGGGACAAAATCCAACGGGTGGAATTTTCCACGTCCGCGCGGGAATGATTCGGTGAAGAGCGTCGGCGTGCCCGGGTGATCTAATGTAGGCACGGGGTAGATCAGGCCGACTTTATCAATACGGTCATAGGTGATACCGGTATAATCTGAATTGACATTGCCCATCTCGCGCAGAATTTCTTCGGGGTTGGAGTAATCCCACTTCGCGGTGTTAACTCGCAGCCGAGATTCAAGACGCGTGGCGAGGTCGCAGATAATCTGCCAATCCACCCGCGCTTGTCCGCGTGGGGCATGCGCGGCGCGGACTCTTTGTACGCGCCGATCGGTATTCGAGAACGTCCCATCTTTTTCGGCGAAAGGTGTCGCGGGCAGAAATACATCCGCGAAGGCTCCGCTCTCATTCATAAAAATATCCTGTGCAACTAAAAACTCAAGTTGCTGCATGTGCTTGCGCGTTTCGTTAAGATTCGGCTCAGACATCATCGGATTCTCGCCCATGATATACAGCGCGCGGATTCCGCCTTCGTGCGCGTGACTGAGAATTTCAGTGGTGGTCAAACCGAGTTTGCGCGAAAGACCGCCTGCTTCGATGTGCCAGGCTTTTTCCCATTTTGCGGCATTCTCATCATTATCCACGCGCATGTAACCCGGGTAATGAAAAGGCATACAGCCCATATCGCTCGCGCCCTGCACGTTATTTTGTCCGCGCAAGGGATTGAGCCCCGTGCCTTCGCGCCCAATGTGACCGGTGAGAAATGCGAGGTTAATCAACGCCAGCGCGGAAGCCGTTCCATGCGAAAGTTGCGAGATGCCCATGCCCCAATAGATCGCGGCTTTATCAGCGGTGGCATACATGCGCGCCGCTTTACGAATATCATCGGCAGGCACGCCCGAAATTTCCTCGGCATATTCGGGTGTGAATTTATCAAGCGACTCGATAAATTCATTGAAGCCTTCGGTGCGGTTGGAAATAAATTCATGATTGACCAAATCTTCTTTGACGATGACATGCGCCATCGCGGAGAAGACGGGCACATTCGTGCCGGGTTTGAGCGGCAGCCACATCTCGGCAAAGTCCACGAGTTCAATGCGACGCGGATCAATCACGATCATCTTCGCGCCGTGCTGACGGACTGCTTCTTTCATCTGCAAGGCGATGATGGGATGGTTTTCGCTGGTGTTGGAACCTGTGACAATAAAGACATCATTTTGAATGACCTGTGATGCGGTGTTGCTCATCGCCGAAGAACCCGTGGCTTGCTGTAACGCAACCACTGAACCCGCATGACATAAACGCGTGCAATGATCCACGTTATTAGTGCGGAAAATTGCGCGGTACATTTTTTGCAGAAGATAATTATCTTCGTTGGTGGCTTTCGCGCAGGCATAAACCGCCATTGCGTCCGAGCCGTCGCGTTTGTAAATGCGCGTGAGATTATCCGCCACAAAATTTAGCGCTGTGTCCCAATCCGTTTCGACCCAGTCTAAGAGATTAGAGACTAGATGATTAGAGACAGATTGTCCATTCGCTGGAACAACCTCAAATCTCTGTTCTCTATTCTCTGGTCTCTCTTTCCCTTCGAGTAAATAGCGGCGTACAAGCGGGGTTGTCATACGTTTGGGATGATAAACATAGTCATAGCCAAAACGTCCCTTCACGCATAAGTTGCCGTGATTGACGGGCGAGTCAAATGGCGAGGTGACTTTAAAAATATGCTCATCTTTGACGTGTAACTGTAAATTGCAGCCTACTCCGCAGTAGGGGCAGGTGGTGGTGACGATTCTGTCGGGTTTAATCATAGATTAGGGCTCCTTGACCTATCCCCCCGGCCCCCCTTTCCTTTTAGGAAAGGGGGCGTCTGAGGTCGGAGAGGTTTTGCTCCCTTTCCCTTTGAGGGAAGGGGTTGGGGGTTAGGTGTTTTCTCTTGCCTTGCACTCACTCAAAATCTTTTTCAAAACACTTTGCAAATCATTCTCAACTTCTTCATTTCTAAACCTTATAATTTTAAAACCACGTTCATTCAAATATGCTTCGCGTTCTGCATCATATTCTTTTTGGAAGTCATGAATGCCACCATCAACTTCAACGATCAACTCATGCTGATGACAATAAAAATCAACGATAAACCTGTCAACGATTTGCTGTCTTCGAAAATGCAAACCGTTCAACTTGTTCGTTCTTAACTCTTTCCACAAAATCTTTTCGGCAGGAGTCATCTCGCGCCGTAATTCTTTTGAACGCGCGTACATTTCACTTGAAACACTCTGCCCAATCACAATATTTTTTACAGGCATATATTCTCTCTTTCTCCCCTTCCCTTTCAGGGAAGGGGGCGGGGGGATAGGTCAAAGCGTAATCAACACAATCGCAGCCAATGCAATTAAAATACCGATCATTTGAATGCGCGAGACGTGTTCTTTCAAAACGAACCAAGCCAGCAAAACAGTTGAGCCGGGGTAAAGCGAGCCAAGCACAGCGGCCACATCCATGCGGCCCATGCGGGCGGAGAGCGCGTAAAACGTATTGCCTGCCGCATCGAGCACACTGCTCATTGCGACCCAGCCCCAGCTGTCACGGGTTGGCATCCAGTCTTCACCGGTGATAATGGAATAGCCCAATAGACTAGTGATTGAAGCGATACGCGTGGCTGCTAACGTCCAGAAAATTGATGTGCTGCTTCCAAAATGCAGAAAAACAAAAAAGGCGCCAAAGGTCAATCCTGCCACCACGGGCAAATACAAATGGCTCAACTGCATATCAATTCCAACTCCGCCTGAGATCAGCCAAACTGCGGTGAGTGCCAGCGCAAAACCAATGAGGATTGTCCAGCGCGGTAAACCATCCGAAAAAGCGCTCACCAAAACAGGTAATGCGGCTGCGACCAGCGCGGAAACTGGCGCAGCTACGCTCATCTGACCTGTCGCCAGCGCGCGATACAGCAGCACCAATCCGACACCGCCGCAGAGTCCAGCCGCTCCGCCCCACAGCCAATCACGCAATGGCGGAACTTTCTCTCCGAAGATCAAGGCGAGCGCCACCATCATGAACAGACTCATGATATGCCCGCCGATAACCACTCCATACGGGCTTGAGCGTTTCACCGCCATGCCGCCGCTGAAATCGCCCGCGCCCCAAGTCACAGCCGAGATGAGACCTAATAAGACCGCTGTATAAGCCATCTATTTTCTCTTTTTGCGTCCGGTATTCAATACGGAAATTTCCTGCGGCGTCATGCCCTGTTCCAACAAATATTCGCGCTTCGGTTTCAACGCGCCGGTGGGACAGACCGCGGCGCACTGTCCGCATAGAACGCATGATGTTTCGGGAATGGATCTGTCGAAGAAGGTGCCGATCTGTGTATTGAATCCGCGTCCGTCGAAGTTGATCGCAAACGTATATTGCGCATCTTCGGCGCAGACTTGTACACAACGCCAGCATAGTAAACACTTCGAATAATCGCGGATGTACATCGGGTTGTCGTCAATCACCGCTGACTCGCGGCGTTCCGCATCGGGGAAGCGATTTACGTCCGCGCCGTATTCTTTCATCATCGCTTGAATTTCGGGCGCTTCGGATAAGTCCATTGTGGAGGAGAGCATTTCCAAAATAGTTTTGCGCGCACGGACGACTTTCTCGCTGTGTGTTTGCACCTTCATGCTGTTCGCCGCTTTGACGATGCAGGAAGGCTGCAACACGCGTTGACCTTCAACTTCCACTACGCAGATGCGGCACAACGCATTCGCTGTCGTCGCTTCGTGGAAGCAAATGGTGGGGATGTCGATTCCGTTTTCGCGGGCAACATCCAACAGTGTTTGATTGTCTTCTGAAGTTACTTCTTTTCCATCTAATAAAAATGTAATTGTCATGAATTCACCTATGCAAGTTACGAGATACAAGTTACTCGTAACCCGTATCTCGTAACTTGTATCTATTTTCCACTCTCAAAAATTTCCGGAAACACCTTCATCGCTGACAATACTGCGCTCGCCGCTGTTTGACCGAGTCCGCACAAACTCGCATCGGTCATTGTCCAACCGATATCTTGTAAGCGGATAAGATCATCGGGCAGGGATTTTCCGTCTGCGACGCGATCCAAAATTTCCATTTGGCGCTGCGTTCCCATTTGGCAGGGATAGCACTTGCCGCATGATTCGTGTGCGAAGAATTTTCCGAGTCGTTTTAGTACATCGCGAATATCGCGGGTTTCATCAAAGACCATCACCACGCCGGAACCTAAAGGCAAGCCCGCCGCGCGTAAGTCTTCAAAAGTCATTTTCACATCCAAATGTTCGGATGTGGCAAACGCTCCCGCCGCGCCGCCGAATAAAATTGCTTTAATCGGTTTATTGCCAACCACTCCGCCAGCCATTGTGAGCAGTTCACGCAAGGTCACGCCAAATGGGATTTCATACAAGCCCGGTTTGACAACATCACCAGAGAGGCAAAATAATTTCGGGCCGGGTGATTTCTCTGTGCCGATCTTACGGTATTCAGCAGAACCATCTTTGATAATGAGCGGCACGTTGCAAAGTGTTTCCACATTATTGATGACAGTTGGTTTATCAAACAAACCATTTGTCGTCGGGAAGGGCGGTTTCACGCGTGGAAATCCGCGCTTGCCTTCGATCGATTCGAACAGCGCGGTCTCCTCGCCGCAGATGTAAGCACCAGCGCCGACGCGAATTTCAATGTCAAAATTTTCGTTGAGATAACCTGCTGCGCGCGCTTCGTTCAGCGCGTTTTCCAAAACAGGCACGATGTATGGATATTCTCCGCGAATATAAAGATAACCTTTGGTTGCGCCGATGGCATAGGCTGTAATGCACATGCCTTCAATTGTGCGGTGCGGATCATCTAATAATAAAATTCTATCTTTGAATGTGCCGGGCTCGGATTCATCCGCGTTGCAGATGACGTATTTTTGATCGGCTTGCGCTTTCGCCGCGCCTTCCCATTTAATTCCGGTAGGGAATGCTGCGCCGCCGCGTCCGACCAAACCCGAGGCTTTGATTTCATTTATAACATCTTCGGGCTGCATACTTTTTGCTTTTTGCAAAGCAGCGTAGCCGCCATAATTTTCAAGCGAGGTTGTTTCGCCGCCGCAATTCGCAGTGAGAATGCGCAGCGTACCATTGACGGGCGATAATGGGCGGAATGCCTCGTTCACGTCAAGGTCAATTGTGGAGCGGTCACCATCCATTGTCAGTACCGCCGGGACTTGATCACACAGCCCGAGGCAGGGACTCGCTTCGATGGTGAGATCAAACTCAGGCTGAGTCTGATGCGGCTCTACATCGTATTGCTTGCAAAGTTTTTTCAACAAGTCATCGCCATCCTGCAAGGCGCAGGCGGGATCAGTACAAACGCGGATAATTCTTCTGCCAACCGGTTTGTTGTAGAACATCGAGTAGAACTCGATGACGCCATGCACGTCGGCAAGCGGAACGCGCAAAGTGCGCGCGACCTCCGCGGCAACTTCTTGAGGAAGCCAGCCGTAAACTTTTTGGGCAGCATGCAGCGCGGGTAGAAGTCCCGTGCGCCCCAAGGGAATATAAGATTCAATTGCAGTTTTTATGGGGGTGAGATCTATTTCGGACATGTATTCTCCAATCTGCAAAGTATAACCGAATTTGAAAAGTAAGAATCCACACAATTAATACATCGTTTTTTCATCTGATTTTAGGATATCTATATCAAAATTCATCAAAGGAAAAACTTATGAAAAAATTTCTTCTTCCCATTCTTGGGCTTATGTTGATTATTACAGCATGTGCAGCGCCGGCAACTCAGCCGCCGCTGCACGAGCCTGCCACCGAGACTCTTGCTCCGGCTACAAATACCTCCCAACCCACTTTCACTGCGACGGTGCCCCCTGCAACTGACACAGCCACCCCTGCGCCCACTGAAACAGCACTCCCTGCCGGTGAAACAACCGTGGGAGTCAGTTTTGCGAATGATATTATGCCGATCTTTAATAACAGCTGCAATAAATGCCATGGCATTGAGCAGATAAAAGAAGGTTTTGATATGACATCCTACGACACTCTTATGGCGGGGTCATTTAATGGGTCAGTAATCACCCCGGGCAGCGCCGTGGATAGTTTTTTGGTCGAGCAATTGCTTACGGGAGAAATGCCCAAGCGTGGACCAAAACTTACGCCCGAGCAGATTCAGATTATTGCTGATTGGGTAAACGCTGGGGCGCAGAATAACTAAAACCTGTGGCAAAAAAGAGCACTCCTTGTGGGTGCTCTTTTTTGCCACAGGTTTTGTGACCTTAAAGACTTCCTAAATCACTTGAAATTATATATAATATATAATCATGTCACTAAATATGGAAAAAGAACTTAGCCACAAACCCCTCAAAGAGGAAATCTACG
>VFKN01000111.1 GCA_009885525.1 Anaerolineaceae bacterium
GACAGCCACTTGAAAATGAAAAAGGGGAGTGGCAGTGTAATGAAACCTGAGGTGAACCCCACGAGGATCGCGCAGAAGAACAGGAATGTTGCAATAACAAGCGTTGCGCGCGTGGACGGTGTAAATGCCGGCCGCCCGTTCACTTCGGGAAGCGCTGCCAGCCAACCCGCCTGTCCACCGAATGCCCAGTAAATGTGGATCAGACTGAGGAGCGAAAAAACGATTATCAATAAAATTGGTAAAAGTGGATTCATGTTATTTGCCTTGAAATCATCTATTTTCGCGTTGAGACAAAACCAGGGGATCAATCAGACCGCCCGCTTCGGCTTGATCTAATACCGATAGAATCGTGCGCACCAATTCGCGCGCCGCTGATTCACTCAACTCGACAGCCACGCGCGCGGAGAGTCCCTGCGCTTCGTTTACGAAATCAATATTCAACGCATGTTCATAAGGTGCATTGAAAGGATGGTCGTAGGAAACATTTGCCTGTTGCAATGTAAACCAATCCGCGCCGCCTTTGCCGCTGCCTTCAATTTTTACTTTTTCAACAATCATTGTACACATGCTGTTTTCCTCTACGCCAAATGTTTTTCAAGAAACGCAAAAATCTTCTTCCAACCATCCACTGATTGTTCCTGTCGATAATTGGGACGGTCATAATAGAAGAAGCCGTGGCCTGCATTCGGGTACATGTGGAACTCGTAATTCTTCCCATGTTTTTTGAGTTCTTCTTCATGCTGTTTAACCTGTTCCGGCGGGGGGCTGGAATCTTCCTCACCAAACAATCCCAAAATGGGACATGATAAATCTTTGGTGTACTCCAGCGGCGAAACAGGAAATTTATCTGTCAGTTGATCGGGAGTCATTACTACGCGTCCGCCCCAGCAATCAATGACCGCATCAAACTTGGAATTTTGGCACGCGGCGAGATATGCGTGGCGCCCGCCAGAGCATGTGCCGAAGATGCCAACTTTCCCGTTGACATATGGCAGCGCGTGGACATGTTCCATCGCGCCAGCAAGATCATCAACCACTTGAGCGTCGGCAATACCTCCATCCGCGCGGACTTTTACCGCCACATCTTCCGGTGTGCCATGACCCGTGCGGAAATATAAATTCGGCGAGATGGTCACATAACCATGCTGCGCAAATTTGAAAGTTGCTTCGCGATACCATTGATCCCAACCGGGCATATGATGCGCCAGCACCATCGCAGGGAAGGAGCCTTTCCCCAGCGGGCGCGCAAGATAAGCATTGATCAGATCTCCGTTTGCGCCTGTCATGGTGATGGTTTCAGCAAGCACGCCTTCGTACATATCTGTTGTATACATATAAATAAAGTCTCCTTGATTCTCGAAATTATTAAATGTTTTGAGGAAGTATGGAATGAATTATACGACATGCGGCTGCCGGCCTCTACTGGGAGTGTGCACGCAAAACATGTCAGGCTGGGGTTGCTCTCTGCGCCGTCCCCGGCGCAGGGTTTCCTCGCAAACCACCGCCGAGGACGGCGGCTGGAGCATAGGTTAATGACAACCTTTGCGTGCACACCTACTGAGAATTGCTGAAAGATGCGACACTATAATCAAGTAAAATAAATCATGCTTATCCTTACACAAATAACAATTATTTTTATTGCGTACCTGCTTGGCTGTATCGCGGTCGGATATTACCTTGTCCGCTGGCGTACAGGGCGTGATTTACATGAGATCGGCAGCGGCGCAACAGGCGGACGTAACACAGCGCGTGCGCTGGGAAAAACCGGCGCAATTGTCACGGCGGTCGGAGATGTATTAAAGGGTGTGATTGCAATGTGGATCGCGTTATGGTTTAACTCTGCTCCCTGGGTTGTCGCATTCGTGATGGTTGCGGTACTGCTCGGGCATATTTATCCCGTTCAACTTAAATTCAAAGGCGGCAAGGGATTGTCCGCCGCGTTCGGCGCGGTGCTTGCGTATGACTATCGTATTGCGCTGCTGACCGCGCTTCTGGCTGGACTATTTTCCCTGGTCAGCAGGCGTGTGACGTTGAGTTTTATGGCTGCTGTTTTTTGTGCGTGGCTGATCGGCTTATATCTTGGCGCGAGCTGGGAAATCGTCGCTGGGTTATTTGCCTGCGGCGCGATTATTGTCTTTGCGCATCGCCAGAATGTAAAAGAATCTTTGAACCCGGAAACAACTACGTAGGGGGTAATCATGGAACAGATCAGATTTAAAGTCGCAAGCGAAGCCGATGAATTCGAGCAGATCTATCGCTTAAACTATAAAACCTTCGCAGAGGAAATTCCACAACATGAAGCTAATCCGGAGAGGCGTCTTGTGGATAAATTTCACGCTGAAAACACGTACCTGATTTGCATGGAAGATGATCACCTGCTGGCGATGCTGGCGGTGCGCGATAAACGTCCCTTCTCGCTGGATACAAAACTTGATAATTTAGATTCATATCTGCCGAGTTACACATCCATCTGCGAGATCCGTTTGCTGACCGTTGAGCCTGATAGGCGCAGTACGCGCATCTTTGGCGGACTGGCTTTGTATCTTGCGCAATATTGTGATGAGCATCATTATGATCTCGCGTTGATCTCGGGTACAACGCGTCAGGCAAAGTTATATCAGCATCTCGGTTTTACTGCGTTTGGGCCGCTGGTTGGCAAGAGCGATATATTATTCCAGCCAATGTACATGACTCTGGATGCGTTCCGAAAATTTCAAGCCAGCGCCGGAATATTCACAGACTCTTTTAAAAAATAAGTCTCTCCTGCTTCTGGCGAGATTTATCCACAGATTGCGCCGACTTCGCTGATTTTTAAAACCAAATCTGCTTGGCTACGGTAGTATAATCGCCGCAGTAACAATTTTTGGCTGCCCTTTGGAGTGGAGTTGATATGGCGAAAATCTTCATTAGTTACAAACGAAACGTAATACCCGATACGCCTGTTGCTACGGCTGTATTTGAATCTTTGCGCCATGACCATGACGTATTCATGGACACGACCCTGACTGTGGGCGAGAAATGGGCGGAGCGCATCCAGAATGCGATTAAAGAATCGGATTACTTGATTATCTTCCTCTCCGAAAATTCGGTACACAGCGAGATGGTCATCGCGGAGATCGAGACCGCTCATCATCACAGCAAAGCAAATGGCAATCCCAAAATTCTGCCGGTGCGACTCGGATACAACGAACTTTTGGTCTATCCCATCAGCGCGTATCTCAATCCCTTGCAGTGGGCATTATGGGATAAGGATTCCGACACGTTGCGTTTGATCGCGGAGTTGCAGCGCGCGGTTTCGGGCGGAATATTGCCGGACAAAACGGCAGAGACAACGGCCGTCGCCTCACCAAAAGGAGAGGAAATCCCGACTGCCTTTGCCAACATCCAGCCGCGTGATTTGGGTTCGCCCGAAGGCACGATGCCACATCAGTCGCTGTTTTACATTGCGCGCGATTCGGATCAGGATGCCATGCAGGCTTTGCGCGAGATCAACGGCGTGACCATCACGATCAAGGGACCGCGCCAAATGGGCAAGAGTTCCCTGCTCAACCGCCTGATGGCGGATGGAAATGAGCGTGGCATGAAAGCCGCCTTCGTTGATTTTCAGATGATCGAAAAAAACGCCATCGAAAGCGCGGATATTTTCTACCGCCAATTTTGCAGCCTGTTATCCTGGGAATTTGAAGTGGAAGACCGTACCGAAGAATTCTGGAAGAATCCGCTTGGACAGGTGCAGAAGACTACCAATTATGTGACGAAATATTTGCTGAAAGAATTGCCTGATGTGCAGTTGCTATTGGCAATGGATGAAGTCGAGCGCATGTTCACTTCGCCGTTCCGTTCGGACTTTTTCAGTATGCTGCGCAGCTGGCACAACAATCGCGCGCGCGGCGGGGATTGGATGCGCTTCAACATGGCGCTGGTGACATCCACGGAGCCTTATCAATTAATTGCCGATCTCAACCAATCACCGTTCAATGTCGGCGCAGTGGTTGAATTAAAAGATTTCACACCCGCGCAAGTAAGCGACCTGAATCAACGCCACGGGAATCCACTTTTGGTGGAACAATCTGCAAAGATCAGTGAGTTGTTGGGCGGGCATCCGTACCTGACGCGTAAGGCTTTGTATCTGGTTGCAGGAAAACGCGCGGATTTTGATGATATTGTAAAAAATGCCTGTGAAGACGACGGTCCCTTTGGCGACCATTTACGCAATCATCTCTTCCGCATGAGCGATCATCAGGAGTTGAAATCAGGTCTGTTGCAGGTCATCAAATATCAGCGCTGCGCGGATGAACACATCTTCTTCCGCTTGCGCGGAGCGGGTTTGGTGCGGCGCATTGGCAATGATGTCCTGCCACGCAATGCTTTGTATGCGGAGTATTTTGGGAAGAGACTCAATGCATAATGTCATTGCGAGGGCGCTCTTGCTTTTCGCCCGAAGCAATCTCCTCGGGACATGAGATTGCTTCGGGCAATGACATGAAAGGCAATTATGAGTGAAAAACAGTATTACGTTTACATAATGACCAATGCCCACAATGCTGTTCTCTATACAGGTGTGACGAATAATTTAATGCGCAGGGCCTTGGAACATCGGGAAGGAAAAAGCGGTTTTACAAAGAAATACAATGTTGCAAAACTTGTCTATTACGAATACGGCAATGATGTGAATGAGGCAATTGCGCGTGAAAAACAGATTAAAGGCGGTTCGCGCCAGAAGAAGTTAGATTTGGTAAGTGGTATGAATCCGCAGCGGAAGGATTTGTACGAGGAGATTTTTGTGGATAGTGTCACTGCGAGGGACGAAGCAGTCTCCTTGCAACACGAGATTGCTTCGGGCGGAAGTGCGCCGTCCTCGCAATGACATAAGGAGTAGTGTCACTGCGAGGGACGAAGCAGTCTCCTTGCGACACGAGATTGCTTCGGGCGGAAGTGCGCCGTCCTTGCAACGACATAAGGAGTAGTGTCACTGCGAGGAACGAAGCAGTCTCCTCTGGACATGGGATTGCTTCGTCGCAAAGTGCAAGAGCGCTCCTCGCAATGACATAGGAGATTCAATGACCAATCAAACCATTTACACAGTCGGCGGGACGGTACAAGCAGGCGGCGGGATTTACATCCCACGCAAGGCTGATGATGAACTGCTGCAATATTGCCGCGCAAGTGAATTTGCCTTTATTCTTTCTTCAAGACAGGTGGGGAAATCCAGCCTAATGGTTCGCACGGCGCGTCAACTTGAACAGGAGGGTGTTCGCTCGGTCATCATTGACCTGAGCAGCATCGGCGTGAAAATCTCCGCTGATGAGTGGTATCTCGGCATTCTGGATGAGATTGCGACCACGCTGAATTTGAAAGCGGATATTTTCGCATGGTGGTCGGAGCGTGCCGGGCTGGGGCAGGCGCAGCGCATGACCAATTTCTTCCGCGATGTTTTGCTGAAAGAAATAAGCGAGCCAGTCGTTTTGTTCTTCGATGAAATTGACAGCACGCTCAGCATTCCCTTCGCGGATGATTTCTTTGCGGCACTGCGTTCGATCTATAACGCGCGTTCCACCGTCGCGGATTTCAAGCGGCTTTCGTTTGTGATGATCGGAGTCGCCACGCCCGGTGATTTGATCGCCGACAGCAAACGCACGCCCTTCAACATCGGTCGCCGTGTAGACTTGACCGACTTCACGCCCGCAGAAGCGACTCCGCTTGCGGGTGAACTGGGCGCAGAAGTTTTGGGTTGGGTTTTCAACTGGACAGGCGGACATCCCTACCTTACGCAGAGACTTTGCGCGCATCTTTCCAAACTTGCTCAAGGCGGCGTCCCCGCCGCCGAGGACGGCGACGGGAGCGGGGTGGTGACCGAAGAATCTGTTGCAGACTCAGTTAAGCAATTATTCGAAGGCGAGCAGGGCAAGCAGGATAACAACCTGCAATTCGTGCGCGACATGCTCACCAAACGCGCGCCTGATATTCAGCGCGTGCTGAAAACCTACAAGGATATTCGCGCGGGTAAAAAAGTAAGCGACGACGAGCGTTCCATTCCCAAAGCGCATTTGAAAATATCAGGCGTGGTGCGCCGCGAGAATGGCAATTTATTGCCGCGTAATCGTATATACGAACGCGCCTTTGATCTGCAGTGGGTTAAGGAAAACACGCCGCCCACCACCACGCGCAGGCTGGCGCTTGCCTTATCTTTTGTGACCGTGTTTGCCTTGATGGTCATCGGTTATTTCGTATGGCAGGAATGGAATCGCACAGATAGAGAACGGGCAGACCGCTTTAACAATGCTTTTCTAATTGCCACACCCTCCGCGCAACGACTGGAAAATTTGGCGGGTCTGTTTCGATTACAAGGCGCAGAGTTTACAACCCGCGCTTTTAGTTTATTCAACAGTCTGCAACCAGAACAGCAATTGGAATTATTCACGCCAACAACTTCAAGCAGTCTGAAAAAAAATCAGTTGACAGTTGCTTTGAATGTATATCAATCTTTCGGCTTCAAGACCGAAGCGGACGAACAGGGTGATAAATTGCTGGCAAAGATCCGCGACGCCCTGAGCGGCGATGATGACGCGCCGGAAGCGGAGAGAAAACTAAAAAACGAAATTACGCTTTGGCTGGAAGGACGTAAGTTGATGCAGACCGGCAAGTACGCCGAAGCCAAAACAAAATTGAGAGATGCCAGTCTTGAAAACCCGCAAAACCCCGCCCTGTATTATGACCTCGCCCGCGCCTATGCTGAAATGAAGAATTACAGTTTGACGCTCGAGCAACTGGAACTTATGTTGAAATACGCCCCCAGCCGCAATACTCTTGCCAGACTGATGATTGAAAAAAATGATGCTCTGAGCCAATATTGGTCTGACTATGGCAATGCTGATAATTACCCCAACCTTGCAAATACCATTATTACCTCTGTGGCATTTGTGGATGAAAAAAATATTTCAATGGTTTTGATTCCTGCGGGCATTTTTATAATGGGTAGCGACACCAGTGATAATCGAGATGAAAAACCCGCTCATTCTGTTGACCTGCCCGACTATTATATGGACAAATATGAAGTGACCAACGCCGCCTACAAACTTTGTGTAGACGCCGGCATTTGCCAACCTCCAGTAGATACAAGTTCTGCCACTCGCGCCAGTTATTACGGCAATTCACTATTTGATAATTACCCTGTTATCAATGTGGACTGGAATATGTCAAAAACTTATTGCGGAACGTGGCGCGGTGCAAAATTGCCCAGCGAAGCCGAATGGGAAAAAGCCGCGCGCGGCACAGATGGACGTACTTATCCCTGGGGCGAAAACATTGACTGTACTTACGCCAATTATTCTGGAGACCCAAAGGGCGATTGCGTCGGTGATACAACCGCAGTTGGCAGTTATGCCAGCGGACAAAGTCCTTATGGTGTGTACGACATGGCGGGCAATGTTTGGGAATGGACGAGCAATATATATCAGCCTTATCCTTACGTCGCAACTGATGGGCGCGAAAATATGACTTCTTTAGATTCACGCGTGCTGCGGGGCGGCTCGTGGGGCAACAGCAATTACGGCACACGTTCCTCGTTTCGGGACGACCTCACTCCCGATATCATCTACTACTTCTACTTCGGTTTCCGCTGCGCCCGCTCACTTCCTTGATTCTGTTTTCTGTTCTCTGCTCTTCTGGTCTTCTGAAGCGGGTTTGCACTTTCCTTCTCGCCGAAGGCGAGTCGCGCAAAATCCAGGAATAAACGGATGTTGTCAACGGATGGGAACGGATGAACGGATTTACCGTCCACGAATGGGGCACGAACACCTGTCTGGCGGGTGGAGCAAGTGTAAACAAATGTAGTGGACAAAGTTATGCTAAAATTCAAGCAGGAAATTCTTATGACCCGTGCCGAAATTTTTGCCTTGCTTAAGCGCCACAAGCGCGCTTTGAAAAAATATGGCGTTTGCTCCATCTCTGTGTTTGGCTCTGTCGCCCGCGACCGCATCCGCAAAAACAGCGATGTGGATTTGCTCGTGGAATTTGATCGTCCCATTGGGCTGTTTGAGTTTGCGCGGTTGAAAATCCATTTGGAAGAGCTATTGGGTCGCAAAGTGGATCTGGTCACCCCGGAAGCGCTGCGCAAGGAACTGCGTGAGAACATCCTGCGGGAGGCGATCCGTGCCGCGTAGAAACTGGAAAATGCGTATTAACGATATTTTGGAGTGCGTTGCCAAAATCCAAAGGCATACGCAAGGATTTGGTTTCGATGAATTTGAGGCGGACGACAAGACAGTTGACTCAGTCCTGCGCAATTTGGAGATTATTGGCGAAGCCGCAAGGCATGTACCGCGCGAAGTAAAAACCCGTTATCCTAATGTGCCGTGGAATGAGATGCAAACCATGCGAAATATCGTCATCCACGAATATCATGGCGTAAATTTGAAGATCATTTGGCAGACCGTTACAGAAGATTTACCTGCGTTGACCTTGGCTCTTATGAGGATTCTGGAAAAAGATGAATCGGATTCGTCAGAGTAACGTAATAGTTTGTGAATCAAAGACCTCCGAGGAAAACTCCCGGAGGTCTTTTCGTAACTTGTAGCCCGTAACTCGCCCTACCCCTTCGCCGCTGCTTCCGCTGCTCTCAACTTCTCCGTAGCGCGGAAATATTTTAGATAGCGCATTGAATTTGCATCCTTGCCTAACAGCAAATCTGTGGCGCGGATGGAACTTCCCAACAGGACGGCGGCTAGAGCATAGGTGGGCGCACGAATAGATGGCACTTTGTTCATTCCGGACATACGGCATGGAAGTATTTCTTTTGGCAAAGTGCGGTAATATTACAAAGTATCGCATAATTTACTAAACTAAAATCACATTTCTTGCTCGCAATTTTTGCCAAAAAGTTTAGTAATTTATGAAACAAGCGATAAGATGAAAGGAGCATAAGATGGATGCACATACCCTTGCCCCACAGGATTTGGTTCGCAAAGCGGTGATTGAAGTCGCCCAATTGCAAGAGAATGAACTCCTGGTTGTGATCGAAATGGTTGATGCGCTAAAAAAACAACGCGCCCGCCCCAACCGCGAATCGGCGGTGGAAATCGTAGCTCGTGCAAAAGCCCGCGCGGCAGAAACGAGTCATCTTTCTCACGAAGAGCTTGTCCAACGATTTATTGACGCGACCGACCGAATCCGCGCGGAGGCGATCAGCAAGGGCGTTGCTATAGGCAATACCTTCGCCAAAGATAACCTAAAAAAGTAGGGCTAATCGAGTAAAGTTGTAGTGTCTCAAAACCGCAACAAACTCGGAGAAGCCCATGCCAGAGATTTTAGCACTATTACAAAATATTGCGCCAGTCGTTTCGACGACCATTTTGCAACAGCTGAGCCATGTGATTTATGGC
>VFKN01000011.1 GCA_009885525.1 Anaerolineaceae bacterium
GAGCAAGGTCTCTGCCCAGATCAACATCCTCGCGTCGGGACCTTTGATAGCGCGCGTGCAAGCCATCTTTATGCTTGGCGGTCAGCAGGTGGTCAAAACCGTTACCGTGCGAGCGGACAATCCATTGATTGAGATTAATTTGGAAATCAGCGCTTTGGCGGAAACTACTGCCATCGCCGAAACGCCGACAATACTGGATACAGCCACGCGCACTGACGATCTCGGTTTTGGCGCCTTCGAACATACAATAGATACGAAGCCCATTGTCTCTGGTGATCGAACCTATCGCCGTTCAATTTTCTATCCGATCATGTATTGGAGCGATGTCTCTACTGAAAACTTCGGCTTAACTTTGATTACGCATGGATTACAAGGTGTATCGGGAGCAGCCACACGTGGCGTGATGCTGGTCAGGGAGGTCACCAAGGATAAAGAAGGCTTAACCGACCCAGGCGTACATCATTTGCGTTATGCATATTTTCCGCATGGTGGAACGGCGATGGATGCGCAGCCCTGGCTTGCCGCTTATGAATTCAACCAGCCGCTGATCGCCGCCTGGAATATTGATGGGCAGATAAATATCCAACTCCCCTTTGATGAGACGACGCCCCTGAGACAATTTGAGAACGTGTCATCTACCCCAAGTTTTCCTCTTACCTCAAGTTTACTTTCAGCCCAGAATGCGATCATTGCCGATCTATATTGGCAAGGCGATCAAATCGAAGCCATTGTCTTGGACTACGACTTAACGGACTCTGCCACGCTTCAGACTCAGGGACAGTTGATCCCGCTTCCCCAAAGCGTGTTCACGCTGATGCCGTTGTCGCCCAGATCATTGGGAATTCCTCCAAATTAATTCTTCCAGGCATAACGAAACGTGACGCCGAGGATGAACCACCCTGCGAGAATTGTCCCTCTGACAGTTCCACTAACCTTTGAGCTTCCAAAGAGGCGGCTCTTATAACTGACAGGGATTTCTACAATTCGCGCACCGCTGCGCGCCATCTTCACAATCATCTCTGTGGGCCAGCCATACGTCATTTCTTGCATATCCAGATTATTAAGCAACTCTCTGCGAATGGCGCGAAAGGGCCCCAAATCTGTGATCGAGAGTTTGTAAAGCGTGTTCATTAAGCGGGGGACGAGCCAATTTCCAAAGCGTTGATGCGGGGGCATGGCGCCAGATTCCATAATCCCTAGTGCGCGCGAGCCTAAGACCATATCTGCCTGATCATTGAAAATGGGGGATAACAACAAGGGTAGGTCGGCTGGCGAGAAGCTATAGTCTCCATCCATAAAAACTAAAACATCTGCATTCTGCGCTGCGGATACACCTGCGGCACAGGCGTATCCATATCCGCGTTGAGGTGCAGTCACCACTTTTGCACCTGCGGCTCTGGCTTCCTCGGCGGTGGAGTCTGTCGAGTTGTTGTCCACGACAATCACTTCGAGCGGCGCAATGACTCGAACTTCCTGCACTAATTTACCGATGTTGCCCGCTTCATTCAAAGCGGGGATAATGACTGCGACACTTAACATTTTTATGCTTCCCGAAAAAGTAATTGACGAATTGAATTTTGTTCTATAAACTTCCGCGTATGGATTGCAATTTGTGAGTCAATGCCATCCAGTTCTTTTATTAATCGCATCAGGCTTGCGCCATCATCCACGTCATACCAGGTGGGTAACAGGCTGACGCTCAAGCCTTCTTCTTTTGCAATCGCAAGTGTATCGGCAGTTACTGTCGCTGTGCTCATTTGCACTTCGCGTAATAAACGCGGAGCAGGCTTTTTGATCCCGATCAAATAATATCCACCATCATCGCAGGGACCTAAAACCACATCCGCGCCATTGGCGAGTGTAGTGAAGGCTTGTGAAAGAAAAGTGGGAGGAAGTGTTGGGCTGTCGCTATCCATGATGACGGCGCGTTCATATCCCTGTGAAAGGCAATCGGTGAGGGCGTTGTCAAGGCGTCCGCCAAGATCATGCCCATTTTGCAGAATCAGTTCAAAGTCAGGAGCGAGGCGGCGAAAGTAATCCTGTTCATTTTGTGGCAGGTAAGCGATCAAGCGCTGGGTCTCATCCACCTGCCGCATTTGATCCAGTGTGTCTTGCAGGAAACATTCATACAACGCGCTGGCTTGTTCGGGAGTCAATGGCGGCGAGAGACGTGTCTTCGTTTGTCCGGGGGCGGGTCGTTTGGCAACCACGATCAAAATATTTTTATGCATATTTTTCTTTTCTCTTTCGTTTCGTTTGTAGAATCCAGATTGCATAAATACAAGGCACACCTAAAACAATTGTTGTAAGAAGCGGCTCCAAATAAATCACCGTTTCGGGTTTGTGCGACATGGCGGGAATGATCAGTTGAACAAAAATCAATTGTTTACTCATAACCCAAAATCCAAAGAAGAGGGCGAATCGGCGGCTGGGCACTGGCAATAATGCTGCGAGGCTGATCAACCAGACGCCATACCATTGTTGAAACCACAGGCAGGTAACCAGCAAATAAAAAGCGAGAATGTTGAACGCGGTTTGGAGAAAATCTTTGCTGGATTCTTGTTTTTGCGTACGGAGAGTTTGGATCAGCGTGAAGATTGCCAGCAATCCCAAAGTGCCGAGGCTGATGAGGCGCGCCGCTTCAGACCACCCGAGAGCGGGTTTCAAAATATTATACATAACTGTCGGGAAGGAGGTTGTAAACATTTGCATGCGCCGCCCAATGCTAAAAGTTGCCACGCCGTTCCAAAAAGGGATATAGGTAATCAAGATCAGAAATGCGCCCGCCAGCGATGTTTTGACAATAAACCAGATGCGGGATTTGAGGTTTCCCAAACTGCGATAACCGATTAACAGCGCGGCGGGGATCAACAATACTGGGATAAATTTGATCAGCGTTCCCGCTACCAACGAAAGGGCTCCCAATGAGTATCGCTTCTGACTTATCAATAAAGCCGCCAGCAGAATCCAGAAGATCATGGCGATATCGTTGTGACCGTTTCCCCAAGTTTCATAAAGCACCACAGGATTCCAGCCGATCAGCAGCGCTCCAGGTAGAGCGCGTTCTGGCTCAACACGGCGCAGATACAGAATGACCACGGCAACACTTGCGAGGTGAAAGAGACCGGGCAGGATTTTGAAAGCCAGAATGGTTGTAATAATTTTGTCCCCTGCCAGCCAGGCTGTGATCCCGGCAAGCGTTTCCCAAAGAGGACCATACGCCGATGGAGAGTTTTTCCACCAAGGGTATTTAAAGAACGGGTCATTGGGAAATTGGGAAATCAGATCGCGAAAAGGATTGGCTCCGTACACGCCCAAAATTCTGCCATGAAAAATATTGTCATAGATATCGCGAGCGTCAAGAGGAGCCATGAAGAGGAACGTGATGATAAATGCCAGAGTGCCGCCGATGACGATTATCCAGGCAGTTTTGCTGGAGGTTTGATGCGCGGCGCGAAGTCCCACAAAATATAAAAGTCCAGTGCTGATAAACGCAGCGCTGATACGCAGAAAGCCAGCCAGCCCGGCATGTTGCAATAGACTTCCGATCAAACTGCTGCGTTGATAAAGCGTGAGCAAATTGGTTGGCACAGTGAATGCCAAAAAGTAGATCACCAAACTTCCCAGCGCGGCTCCAGTCAGTTTGATGATTGCCGGATCGAAGTTGGTTTTGAACCGATTGAGTATTTTTTCCATAATAAGGCGACCAGATCAAAGAGTAGAATCAAATAGAGAGGAATAAATTGAACTTGAATTGCCCAATTGACCGTTTTCCATTTGATGAAAAAGGTGTAGGACAATCCGACCAATCCACAGAACAGCCACCAGCCTGTTAAGGCATTGAGTCGAGGCAATACAAGAATCCCTACCTGCTTTTTGGATGGTTCGAGAAATATCGCAATTAATGGCAGAAGCCAGAGCATATACCATGAAAACAGGTTTTGGGAAAATAAAGTGATGACAGCAATCGGCAGGATACAGCGTCGTAAAGCAGTTTCGCCATTTTCGGCAGGATGCAGAACCGCCCAAATCCCCAGGATAACGATAATGCCCAAGGTGATTAGCGTAAGTCTGGTGGGAGAGTATAGGTTGAGCGACTTAAGAACATCGTTCAACAATGAGACCAGTGGACCGACGTTAAATCTCTCTTGAAAGTAATTGGGTAAAAAACCGAGGACTTGCCGTCCGCTGATGCTGATATAAGGAAGATAGAAAAAAAATACTGTTATTACAAAAGCGAATGGCATGCGCCACCAGCCCTGTGAGTGGCGGGGACGCCATAAAAAAGGGAGAAGCAGCGCCGGGTAAAACTTCATTGCTGTTGCAATCCCCAGCAGGAAACCCGTCAGCCCATCTCGTTCGCGGACTCTCGCCCACCATGCGCCGACAAGAAATGGCAAGACGAGTCCATCGACATGCGCGGAATGAGCCGTTTCAAACATCAGCAGGGGTGACCATAAATAGATGAGCGCGCGCATTGACGAACGATTCAAATCACGCAACAAACCAGTTAGGAGAATCCCAGCCAATAAACCGCCAGCCGCCATGGCCGTTTGAAACCAGCTAACGTTATCGGGCAAGATGCGCCAAAGAAGAGCGAATGCCCCTTCTGCGGCTGGCGGATAAACGGTCACGACTCCCTTGCGGTTGATGGATGGATAAATTTCCTTATCACGCAAAAAAGTCAGCTCTGGAGCTTGGGGCGGATAACGATAGGGGCTGATTCCGTGTGCCTGCACTCTGCCATCCCAGACGTAGCGATACATATCATCAGAGAGAGTGGGGCGTGTAAAAATCAAAATGCCTTGCATTATGGCAGCCGCCGCAAAGATGCCGTATACGATGCGGCGCTCAACCGTCACTGATTGCAAGGCAATAAAACAGGCGAGGGCATACAGTATGAATGCTGAGAAGAAAATATATTCAAAAACAACTGTATGTTTTCGTAAATCGCCGAGTATCAGCGTGAAGATATAGATTGCGATCAGAAGAATCCCCAATAAACTGAGCAACCATTTCGCTGAACGAGTCATTGGCTTTTAGATTCAGGTCAGGAGCAGGAGAATTTTCGCAAAACGGTTTCCTTTATCCACTGCAGCTTGAAGATACGGGCGTAACCAACCATCCAAGCCAAAGACACGTCCTGTGGGAACTGCGAGGAAGACCAGTCCCAAAATGGAAAGCATTCCATAAGTCCAGTACCATTCGCCGGGTCCCGCAGTTACGCCTATGTATAAATTGATCGCTTGAGCTAAAGCTGCCAGTCCTCCCAGGCGGGTGAACAAGCCAAAGATCAAAGTGACCGCTACAAAGGCTTCCATCAACCAGATGAGCCATCCCATCCAGGCTAAATTGGGCACAACCAGACTCTTAACTAGAGATGCCTGCAACGGCCATTTTGAGTAAAGCACCATGAAGCCAACCCAATCACAAAGGCCCGTTGTGCGCGCATGAATATCTGTGGTCACTGCAAAATTGGGCGGGCAGCCAAAGGTAGGCGGCATCTTCCAAAGCAATTGGGTGTACCATAAATAGCCATAGATAAGGCGGGAAATAATCATGCCTATCCGACCAAGCGCATCAACTGGCATGGCATCTTTCGAGTTTAATGTTTTTTCCATTTTAGACTCCATCTATAATAGTTTTATCAATTGACATGGTTTATTCTAAAGTTCTTATGTTACAAAATCTTACATTCCAAGTTTCCGCGCCGCATGTAGCACAGCGATTACAGTCATACTGTCACGGATCTCATTATCGATCACCATCTGGAGAACTCGATCGAATTTGAAAGTTTCGACCTCCAGAAATTCTGTTTCATCCGGAATGGACTGCACCTGCGTGAGCTTATGTCCAATATAAAGATGAGCGATTTCCTGCACGATGGACTTGCTGGTGTAGTATGTGCTGATAGGTTCTAACTCAGCCGCGTTATAGCCGACTTCTTCACGTAATTCACGGCGAGCTGCGTCGATCCATTCCTCTGCGGGTTTTACTCCTCCTGTTGGCATTTCCCAACGGGTATTTTCGTTGAAGACATAGCGGAATTGCCGCACCATCACAACATTCTTCTCGTCAAGAAAAGGTAACACTCCCACGCAATGACCACATTCTATGACACCATAAATAGTAGTCTTGCCATTCGGCATTTCGGCAATATCTTCCCGTATTTGTGTCCAAGGATTTTTGTAAATTGGGCGGCTTGATAATGTTTTCCAGGGTTTTGGAGGCATAATTTCTTCCGTTTCTAATTGGTGGCGAAATCAATTCGAGAGTCGGTTAAATACCTGTTTCAAATTGGCGAATGCGACCCGCCTGACCTGCATGACAAAGATTGCGATATGCCAGCCAAATCTGCCAGACACGGAAAGCCGCCTCAAACTGAATTCCAAATGACATCTTTGATTTTCCGCGGCGCCGGTCATTAAAGTAAATAGGCGTCTTTTTCATCCGGTATTCCAGGCAGCGCGCTAAATACGCCATCTCGACCTGGAAGATATAACCTTACACGTATCCAATCTTTTTGTCATTGTGATTAGTGTTCCTGGGTCGTGGGAGAAATCAGCATCCATTTGGGCAATCGCATCTGCACCCTTACCCAGCATATACTGGAACCCTTGCACGGATGCTGATGAAAGTCCAAGTTTTCCGGGACGATGGAGCACATTTACTCTTCCAGCATTCGCTCCTGCAAACTCATCAGCCAGATCGCCTGTGCCATCCGGGCTATTGTCGTCTACAACCAAAACACTCAAATCCAGTGGAAGCGCAAACAATGAAGAGAGTAGCTTGGGCAGGTTCTCCGCTTCGTTATAAGTAGGAATCACAACAGTGATGTGCATAAGCGAATAGTATAAGCGGAATTTATTACAAAAATATTACGTGTAAGGTTAATTCATGTACCCAGACTTCTCGAGTATCTAAAAGATAATTCCATTAGATGTGTGGTGTAATAATAAAGAAGACGCGAAGTGACCCAAGACAGCAGAGTTTACGCAGGGCAGTATGTCTTCAAAGGGCGTAATAAGATGCGGCGATTAACCA
>VFKN01000144.1 GCA_009885525.1 Anaerolineaceae bacterium
AAGGCGACAACCTCCTGCAGTTGACCCTGCCCAGCGACAGCGTCGGCGTGGATTGGGACATGATCAATCTCGACAAGTTCAGCGTTTCCTATCAGCGCCCCTTCAAGGCTGTTGATGGGCAACTCACCTTCACCGCCACGGGCAAGTCCTTCAAGGTCACCGATCTGCCCAGCAGCAAGGTCGTGGTTTATCGCCTCGACAAAAAAGGCATCGTCCGCCTCGGTCAGGTCAAGGTGCAGGGCAGCGGCGCGACTTTCTCGGCTTCCTTCGCCGGTTCGAATCAATCCGCGACTTATTTTGTCTCGACAGCGGATGCGCTGCCCGCTCCCGTACTTGAAGCGACACGCGTGACCGCCGATCTCAATCAGCCGGCGCAGTACCTGATCATCTCACATCCCGATTTCATCGCCGGTCTCCAGCCGCTCGTGCAGGCGCGCCAGGCTCAGGGTCTCTCCGTCAGCGTGGTGGATGTCAATGATCTGTATGCAAAATACAACTACGGCGTCTTCGATCCGCAGGCCATCCGCAATTACATCGCCTATGCCAAACAGAATCTCGGCACGCAGTACGTCCTGCTGGTTGGCGGTGATACCTATGATTATCGCAACTACCTCGGCGTGAACAGCATCAGTTTCATCCCGTCGCTGTATGTCAGCACCGGTCCTTCGGTCAAGTTCGTCCCGGCGGATCCGCTCTTTGCGGATGTGAACGCGGATAATATTCCAGACCTTGCGATTGGTCGTTTCCCCGTCCGCACTCAGGCTGAACTCAACCTGATGATCAACAAGACGCTCGCGTATGCCACGAAAGATTACGGCAAGACCGCGGTCTTCACTTCCGATCTGATAGATGGCAGCGTGTCCTTCAAGGGGATCAGCGATGCCACCAAGGCAACCCTGCCCGCCGACTGGGCAGTTCAGGATGTTCATCTTGATGATCTGTCCGTGGCAACTGCGCGGACACAATTAATCGCGGCGATGAACAATGGCACGGCACTGATCAACTTCACCGGTCATTCCGCGCCCTCGATGTGGACTTTCAGCGGTCTGTTCAGATCCAGCCATGCGGCTGCGCTGACCAACACCGGCAAGCCTTTCGTGGCGGTCCAATGGGGCTGCTGGAACAATTACTATGTCGATCCGCTCAACAACAATCTCGTGCAGAGTCTGCTCTTCTCTGGCGATAAGGGCGCGGCTGCGCTGCTGGGCGCTGCCACTCTCACCGATTCTGAATCTGAGAGGCAACTCGGTTTGCTGCTCACCCCGCGCATGACCGCGCCCGGCACTTCCATCGGTTCCGCGCTGCAGGAATCAAAAGCCCTGCTCGCGCAATCCCATCCCGAGATGCTGGATGTCCTGCTCGGCTGGTCGCTCATGGGTGATCCCGCTCTCGTCATTCAACCGTAAGGCGTAACTCTTCAACGTTTTATTCATGGAAAGACATATGTCTTTCCATGAATAAAACAACAACGGATGCAATGACCCGGGGCATAAGAATTGGAGGCATTCCTTGTTTAGAAGTAAGGCCCAGCTGAGTAAATGGCGAAACCGACTGCGTGGAGGTTTTGCCATTTTTTATACATCTTGTTCAATGAAGTGAAAATATCTTTGCCTTATACGTATAACAAGAAAACCTTTAGGGTTTCTTACAAAAAACATGTAAAGATCGTGTGACTATCCTATCCCTGACTCAGGAGTATTATTGAGCGCTTTTGCGGTAACTTACGAACGTTCCAATACGCTGGGAGAGTCTGGTGTATTTAATCGAATCATGGAGCGTCTAAGCCATCGCGGCCCTGACGGAAACGATATTGTTTCCACGGCCAATGTCAGCATGGGGCATTGGCATTTCTGGACCACCCCCGAAGAAGTAAATGAAAGACAACCTCTGGAAATCACGGGACTGCCTTTTAAGATCGTATTGGACGGCAGGCTCGACAACCGCCAGGGACTATTTTCCAAGCTAGGGATCACTCAGTCTGAAGGCAGCAACCTTTCGGATGCCGCCTTAACATTGCGTGCCTACGCTGAATGGGGGCAGGCTTGTTTTCAACAATTCATCGGTGAGTATGCGCTCGCCATCTTCGACGAGCAGCGCGGTGAATTACTTTGCGCGCGCGATGCCTTGGGCGACAGGACTTTATTCTATGCAATTTATGGCACACGCCTGGTGATCGCTTCCGAGCCCTGGGCAGTTGCGGCGGCGGACCCTTCCGGCGTTGAATTAAACGAAAATGCGGCTGCGTATTACTTCGCGCTAAAAGCCCCAAAAGACGGTCAGACTCTTTTCAAAAATGTGTATGAATTATTACCGGCGCACGCAATGCTGATCACCGCCACGGCTGAACGTCAATGGCGCTATTGGCAGCCCGATCCATCCATCCGTCTACGCGGTTTATCAGACGAAGAATATGCCGCGCAATTTCTCTCGGTGCTCGAAGAAAGTGTGCGCTGCCGTATGCGCTCCAGCACCGCGGTGGGCGTATTGATGAGCGGCGGTTTGGATTCATCCTCGGTCGCCTGCCTCGCGGCGCGCATGCTCGCACCGGAACCGCTGACTACGATCTCGTATGTGTTTGATGAACTAACGGAATGTGACGAAAGGCAATACATCGAAACGATGACATCCCGTTGGGGCATTCGCTCCATTCAAATTCCCTGCGATGATGCCTGGCCCTACAAGGATTGGCAAAATTGGCACCGTAATCCCAACCAGCCGGAGGGAAACCTTTACCGGTTACTTAAGGAACGCGCTTATGAAAAAACACATCAGGAAGGAATACGCGTTCTTTTTACCGGCGCCTTTGGCGATGAATTATATAGCGGCGCCGAAGATTGGCTCGCAGACTTGCTCGTAGATGGAAAATTTCGCGCAGCCGCGCAGGAATTGATCCTCCACATCCGCTACGCCACGTTGCGCCAAAATCTTGAGGCTGGCTATCTCCAACGCGCTGCGCGGCGGCTGATCAACACAATTTCCGGCGGCGCAGACCTCCACCGCGAACAAACCACATCGGATTGGTTAACTTCCTTCTCAGTTGACTCACTCCCCAAAACCGAATCCGCGCTTTATCCGGATTTTCAACAACGCGAAAACCTGCTCGGATTATGGGCTGCCTGGGATTCTTCCAGCGAGATATTTAATGCCAGTCGTCATCATATTGAGATCAGGAACCCGTACCGTGACCGGCGGCTGGTTGAGTTTGTATTGTCGCTGCCAGCCTATCAACTCTATTCCCGCGGCGTTCATAAATATATCCTGCGTATTGCCATGCGAGGCATCCTCCCGGATATGATTCGCGGCCGAACCAAAGCAACATCATTGCTGTCTTTATTTCAGCGCGGGGTTGAACGTGAAAAAAGCATTCTGCAATCCTGCTTTCAGAATGCAAGCCACTCCTGGGGTAAGTTTGTACGAGCCAACTGGCTCTTAAAGCACTGGAATGTTGAGGTTACACCCGAACAGAGCGGACGCGAATCTCTGGTATCATGGCTGTGTTTTTCCTATGAAGAATGGCATAAATTTATTTTTTTATCCAATTAATATTTTTTCGAGGTGATTATGTTAAATAATACTGAAACAAAACAAACTCCGGCAGAAGGCGCAAATAAGATACGCAAGCCCTATCACACGCCGCGCCTGAAAGACCTTGGCGATCTGCGCACGCTGACTTTAGGCGGATCTCCCGGGGTACTTGACTCGGGAAGCGCTGGTATACGCAAACCCCCGGCTGACGTGGCCCCTGGTTTCTTCGATCCAAGCGGAGGAGACGGAACCGGTGGATTTCCCACTCCCTAGTTTAATCGGCTCAATTCATGGCGTGCTATCGTTGCGCGGGAGGGAATTTCCATTTTCCCTACCCCCTGGTTGAACTGGCACCTTTTGAAATAGACGATGGGGCGGCTGAAGAAGCCGTCTCATTCGTTTCTTCTTCATGCCCAGGAAACGAATACCCAAAGTTGATCTCACGTACCGAGGGCTGGGTGGGCAACGCGCAGCGCAGCGTGGAAGTGTACGATACGTCACAGGGAATCCTTTTGAAGGTCGCGGGCAGCCGCGATCTCTTCATCGCTCCGCATGGAGAATCAATCAGCAAACAAAATCCGCGTGAGGAATTCAATCAACTTGACCGTGAGGTCATCCTCGGACCGGCGTTAGTTTTGGCATTAGCCTTGCGCGAAGTGTGGAGCTTACATGCGAGTGCCGCAATGTATAAGGAAAACGTGATCGTTTTCCTCGGCGAATCGGGGCAGGGAAAATCGACCCTTGCGGCTTACTTATCACAAAATACAAACTGGCAGCTGGTGGCGGATGATATTCTGCCGATAAATTTGAATGCAAGCGGCGCAAGCATTTTCCCGCATTTTCCGCAACTTAAATTACCCACGAATGCCCAACCTGGCATTGATCTGCCTGAAAATCTTCCGCTGAAATATATCTGCGTGCTGACCCATGCCGAACCGGGTGAAATGCCCGACTTGCAAAAGATATCAACCGCGCAAACCGTTCAGTCCCTGCTCAGCCACACGGCGGGCACGCGCATGTTCAACCCGGCGCTGCTCGCAAAACATTTGGAGTTTTCAACGCAAGCCGCAAAACAAATTCCCGCGTATCAGTTGATTCACCCACACCGCCGCGATACGCTGCCGCTCATCAAGGAATTTTTGGAAAAAATATGCTGACGCTCAACACCGCCCTGCATTTGCCCGCCCACGTTTCGTTTTCCATTGTTGGTGAAGACGCCTTCCTGTTGAACACGCAGACCAATAAATATTACGGGCTCGAAGAAATCGGCACGCGCTTGTGGGCGCTGTTGACCGACGGTAAATCCCTGCAGGATGCATATCAAATTATTTTGAGTGAGTACGAGGTTGCGCCAGATCAATTGGAGCAGGATATCCTCAAACTGCTGGAAGACCTGCAAAAAAATGGACTCGTTGAAACATAAGGCGCAGCTCGCGCAAAAATTTTCCTTGTTGGATTGGCTAACCCTGATCGAAGCCTGGTGGCGGTTATTCTTCTTCCACTTTGCGCTGCTTGCGACGAGTTTCAATCGGCTGAAAGATTCCACTCGCGCACGTGATCAACCCGCCCCAAATGAATCCAGCGCGCTGAGTCACGCGGAAAATATCCACAGGCTGGTCGGATACGCCGCGCGGTTACATCTCATCCCGATGACCTGCCTCGACCGGGCGCTGACTCTGCAAAAAATGTTAAGCGACCGAAACATTCCCGCGCAGATCAAAATCGGCGCGCAAAAAATTCAAGGCGCAATGTATGCGCACGCATGGGTCGAGGTCAACGCCAAACCGATCGGTGAAACGGACGACATTGCTGAAAGATTTAACGTACTCGAATCTGCTGAGAAAATTCACAACCGTAAATTTATTTAGAGGTGCGGCATGCCGCCCGAGAACAACCAACCTGAAACACTAAAATACATCCTTGAAAACAGCCTGCACCCCGAGGTTCTCGATTCGCATCCCTGGACAAAAAGCCTGATCGTGCTTGAAACCGCAACGAATAACCCTGAGATGGAAGTCAAAAGCCCGGGGCAGCAACTGGTTATCACGGTTACAAAATTCTTTACCCAAATGATGCCCGCCACCCCGCCAAGGCGCGGCAAACGGCTGGATACAAGCTGGGGTGAGTTCGGCATTCTCGCCGCCCAATATTTTGCGCCGCTTGTGTTTGGCTCACCGTCTCCCGATTCACTGCGCGACGCATGGGGGCGAATTGATCAGGGCATCCTGCTCTTTGTTTTCGGCAAACCGGATGGCGCAATTCCGCAGGAAAAAAAGGATGCTTATAAATTAGTCGGTGATGAACCGGAAGTTGCCGCAAACAGCACACTCAGCGATTGGCACAGAAAGGGCCTGCGGCAGCTCACGGAAATTTTGATCGCCCGCGAACGCTTTTTATCCGATTCGCTAAACATGCCCGCTGCGATCGCCGGCACGCCGCGCACCTCATCCAAAAGAAATATCGCGGAGAAACCGAAAACGATCAGCAGGCAGCGCCTTATTTTTTCAATCACAGCCATTTCGATTTTATTGCTGTTGATCCTCATCGGCGGATTCAAGGCTGCCAAGGTCTACAACCTCACGAAGGCTGTGCGCGAAGATGTGACATTCATTCAAAAATTAATTGCAGAACCCGCGCCGCGTTTAGGCAGACTAAAAAATATTGGTTCGGCGGTTTCGATCTTAAGAAAAGATTTCACGGCATTAAAAGATGAAACACAGCCATTCTTCTGGATGGGTCCGCTTTTAAGATGGGTTCCCGTGCGCGGCGGCGACCTGACCTACATTGATGACCTCGCGACCCTCGCGGATTCTTTACTTACCGCCGCCGATCTCTCGTATCAAACGCTCTCGCCGCTTGTGGGTAACGGTGACCTTTCTGGAGTTAATCCAATTCAATTAATTGATTTCTTAAAAAAAGAGCAGTCACAATTATCCGCGGCGCAGAAGGCGTTCAAACAAGCGGAAACAGCGCGTGCCCGTTTGAACACCGAAACGCTGTCACCCGAAGTGCGCAATCTTATCCTAAATGATGTAGACCCGGTCATGCGATTAATGCAGGACGGCTTGACGGTTGCCGTTGAACTTCCGCATATTATGGGCGCAACCAATGAAGGACCCAAGACCTATTTGATTCTGGTTCAAAATGAGGATGAGTTGCGCCCCACCGGCGGCTTCATCACCGCCGCAAGCACAGTCGTCATGAAGGACGGCGGCATTGGCAATTTGAGTTTTGTGAATTCAGGCAATCTCGATAACTGGTTCAAGCTGTATCCCGCCGCGCCGTGGCAGCTGAATGAATATATGAACAGCCAGGTGCTTATATTTCGAGATGCGAACTGGTTTACAAATTACCCCACCACTGCGCTTTACGCCGAATATTTATATTCCTATACCAACGACCATTCGGTGGATGGTGTGATCGCATTTGATCAGCATCTTCTGGTTGAAATCCTCGGCATCACAGGTCCGCTCGAACTGGAAGATACGCCTTATCCCATTGATGCGTCCAATGTGATCCAATACATGCGCGAATCAAAAACCCCCGATAAGCAGGAAGCCTCTTCGCTTACGTGGGATAACAAAGCCTTCCTGAACAAGATCACCTTCGCGCTGATCACAAAGATGTTCAGCGGCGACGTTCAATGGGAGTTGATCTCGACCGCGCTGATACGGGCTTTGGATGAGCATCACATCCTGCTGCAAGTGGACAACCCCAACATGTCGGCCCTGTTGGCGCGCTATCATTGGGATGGCGCAGTCCGCCCGGGGACAGGCGATTTCCTCATGGCGGTGGATACGAATATCGGCTTCAACAAGACCAACGCGGTGGTCGAATCAAATCTCGCGTATGATGTGGATCTGACCAACACATCCGCCCCGGTCGGCTCACTCATCGTCACCCATAAAAACAATGCTCAACAACCTTTGATATGCAAGCAATGGTTAAAAAAACGTCTCAAAGGCGAGGAACATTATCCCATCACTGATTGCTATTGGAATTACCTTCGTATTTACAAACCCGCAGACACAACCCTCATCAGCGCCACGCCGCAATCTGTTCCTGATATATGGATGATCAATAAGCAAAAAAATCCGGGACAGGTGGATGTTGTCGAAGAGGATATCAATGGGGTGCAGACTTTCGGCACGCTGCAGGTTGTGCCGATTGGAGAATCCCTCTCCGCAAGTTTTCAATTTGCGCTGCCGCTGAACGTTTTGCAGACAAATGCCAATCGCGTTACGTATACACTTAAAGTACAGAAGCAACCCGGCACCCTTGCGGTCCCGCTCACGCTTCGCATTCATCTTGCTAATAACGCCGCGATTGAGACAACATCATCAGGATCTGTCATCCAGGATAACAACATCCTATACGAAACCAACCTGGGAACAGACCTTGAATTTACGATCATTTTTTCTGTGCCGTAAATCCGTTCCAAATCCGAACCGGATTATTGATATTTTAGTATAAAATAAAACGGTAAATTTCTTAAGGAGAACTTATCATGAAAAAGTACACCCAAATTCTCGTTGTATTCATTCTCGCAGTAACTGTTGTAGGTCTGGCGTGGAACAGTCCCGCGTGGGCAGGCCCAAGCGCTTCGGTTGAAGCGAAACCTGATGCAGAGATCACGGTCAATCAAGACGGAGAGTATGTCGTCGGCGGTATCTGCAATTTTAATGTGAAATATAAAGCCGCAAACCTTAGCAATAAGGCCGCAGTAGATGTCCCCGCTGAGATTTCACGCCAGGTGGTCTTTTCCTATCCAGATACTCTTTATCTCTCCGGCTGTCATATCACCCATTATGTAGATGGTAAAGTCAATAGCGAGATGAGCAGCGATCAAGGTGATTGGCAGGTATGCTTCGGTAACCGCCCCGATGAAAACCTGACCATCTACTATTATTCCGATGAACTTGCCGCCAATGGCAAGGCTGCCTGGACGCCCCTGACCACAACCGAGAAAGACACCTACGTCTGTGCGCCAGCCATGCACACCGGCGTATACGCTCCTGGCGGGGTTGTTATCCCGAAAACAGGTCCGACATCTGCAGAAAACGTCCCGCAAAATACTGTTGTACAAGCCGGGACTGTAATGGTAAATACATCTGATTCAGTCGCTATCACAAAATCCGGGCGATACGGCGCGGGCGGCATTTGCGAACTGATCGTAGATTACTACATTCCCAACCTTACCAATGCACTGCACGTGGAAGAGAATGTCGAAATATCCGCAAAGGTCCCCTTCCCCGATAACAAGGGTTTGCTCTACCTGCCGGGTTGCCATGTTTACCATTACAAGGACAGTCAGGTTGTAGACAAAGTGACCACTGACGAAGGCAGATGGGAGATTTGTTTCGCTGCCGTTCCCGGCAAAAAAACCACCATCTACTTCTACTACTCAAATACGGACGTCACACACGTCACATCCGATTGGACAGCGCTGGATACACAAGTTACAGGCGGTACCGCCTGCGCCGGATTAACTGACTTCACCGGCGTTTATACACCCGTCGGGCAATAAAAAATCACCAGACGAAAAATAAGAGGATAGAGACTCGCATCTCTATCCTCTTATTTTTATATACCATGCAACCCAAAACCATTCCAAAGATCATGCTGGCAGGTTCACTGGCGATAGTCTATTTAGCCGGCATGGCACGCGGATTAACCTGGGCGAATCAAGGCGCGGATGGTGGAGACTTGATCACAGCCGCAGCAACGGGCGGCATCGCCCATCCAAGCGGATATCCCACCTACCTGCTGCTTGCCCGCCTGTTTCAATTCATCCCGATTGGCTCGCTCGCCTTTCGCACAAACCTGATGTCTGTGTTGACTGCTGTTTGCGTTGCGCTTGCGGTCTACGAAATCGTCAACATCAACACATCCCACAATGCAATGGCAAGCTTGGCATCTGCATATGCAATCGGACTATCACCGCTCTTCTGGTCGCAAGCCCTCATCACCGAAGTATATGTTCTGCATATTTTATTGATCGTCATTATTTTATTTCTATCCACAAAAAATCCGCGCAGTCACTTTCTTTTGGGTGTAATATTTGGACTGGCAATGGGGAATCACATCACAACTATTTTTTTATTGCCCCTTCTTTTTCATAAAGAAAAAAAAGACCTGCTTCAACGCCTTGCAGGAATCGCGCTCGGCTTGCTGGTCTACATCATCCTGCCCTTGCGCGCAATATCACATCCGCCTGTCAACTGGGGCAACCCGGTTACACTCACCAACTTTATCTGGCTGGTCTCCGGTAAACTATATCAAAGCCAGCTCTTTGCATCGCATGCCCTTTGGGAGCGCATCCAGGCAACAGCCTCGCTTTTCCTTGACCAATTCGGATTCATCGGCTTGCTGATCGGCTTCACAGGTTTGATTATCTGCTACAAACCCACGCGGCTAAACCATAGCATGCTTTGGGTCGCGTCCGCCTTTTTGATCTTTCCGCTCACCTACGACACCCGCGACTCGTTTTTATATCTCCTGCCGGTTTTTCTCTGCTTTGCGATTTGGATCGGCATCGGGCTGAATCACTTGATGGAAATCGCCGCGCAGCGCTCCCACAACTTGAGTCTGGCAATCGGATTGATCTTTCTCTCCATTCTATTCCTGCAAGCGGGCAGACATTGGTCCCAAGTAGACGCCTCCCGCGATCTCCGCGCTGAAAATTTCGGAAAGCAAATAATGACTCAAATCCCCGAAAATGCGATCATATTCGCCAAAGGCGATCAGGCTGTTTTGGCGTTATGGTATTTCCATTACGCGCTGAAAGAACGTCCCGACACGGCTGTCATCGCAACCGACCTGCTTCAAAATGAATGGTATCAAGAGACAATCCGCAACAACTACCCCGGCCTAAAACTGCCCGATGAATTTTTCATGTTCCCGGAAGTCGTCATCGCCTATAACCCTAACCGGGCGATATGTTATGTGGCATACAACCTTTCCACGAAAATGAGCTGTGAAAACAAATAGTAAAACAATTTGCAATTGAATTGAAATACAAGCAATCATTATAACTACAATGCAAAAGTAAACGATAAAAACCAAGTGGGATAAACTCTTTTCCATTCAAGAGGATAAACTGATGGAAATAAAAACCTATTTTGCAATTGCACGCCGCTGGGCATGGCTCTTGATCACAGGGCTTGCGCTGGGCGCACTGGCCGGCCTGATTGGCAGTGTTTTACAATCACCGGCCTATCAAGCTTCCACGCGTATTCTGGTCATGCGCGCCCCGCAGGAAAAAACAAGTGACTACACCTTCCTTAGCGATCAACAATTGGTGCAGACGTACATTCAGCTATTGACCACCAAACCCGTTTTAGAAAAAGCATCCGAAACTCTGGGGTCACCCGTAAGCAAGGGACAAGTCACCGTCCAACAGATCGGCGATACGCAAACCATCCAGGTCACCGTGGAGGATGAAACTCCACAGCGCGCATCCGATATTGCGAATATCCTCGTGCAGGTACTCATCAGCCAAAATGAGATCATTCAATCTGGAAGATATACGTTAACCGAGCAAAGCATCCAAGCGCAGATCACACAGATCGAAAAGCAGATATCCACCATGGGAACCGAGATAGAAAGCATCTCCGCCGAAACACTTGTTGAACAGCAAAAACAGGTCGAAACACAGATCGCCGCCCTGCAAACAGAAGTAACCCAGCTTCGTAACGACATCCAGACGCTTACGCCCGCCAGCACAGTAGAACAACAAACCCTGCTCAGTGAAAAAGAAGCGCGTCTGAATCAGGTACAACCCATGCTGACACTCTATCAGCAAACTTATACCGACCTGGTTGTTCTGGGCAAGCCAGTCACCTCAAGCGATAGCACAACGCGTCTTGCGCAATTACAAGCCACCCTGCAACTGTATCAACAAATTTACACAAATCTTTTAAACAACCTCGAATCGATCCGCTTGGCGCGCTTACAAAACACGCCAAACGTCGTACAGATCGAAGCCGCCTCAACGCCCTCAGATCCCGTGCGCCCAAGACCGGTTACAAACACCGGTCTGGCCGCTGTGATCGGGCTGATGCTCGCAGGCGGCATCGCCTTCCTCATTGAATATATAGACGACACCATCCGCACCCCCGAAGATATTGAGCGCATTTTGAATCTACCCATCATTGGCTACATTGGCGATATGGATGTTCAATCGGGTGAATTAGCAGACGTACACGTCCTATATCATCCGCGTTCGCCTGTCTCCGAAGCGTTCCGCTCATTGCGCACAAATCTGGATTTCACGAATGTAGATCAAGCGCTGAATAAGATTCTGATCACCAGTTCCGGACCCGGCGAAGGGAAAACCACAATCGCGATCAACCTCGCGACGATCATGGCACAAAGCGGAAAGCGCGTGCTGTTGATCGACGCCGACATGCGCCGCCCGCGCATCCACACCATTTTTGGAATCTCCAACCGCGCGGGATTAAGCACCCTCTTCCGCGGGAATACATCCATTCAATCAGTCATCCGCCCGGTGGAAGGGATGAAAAATGTTTTCATCCTGCCCAGCGGCAGCCCGCCGCCCAACCCCACCGAATTACTCGCCTCCGCCAAAATGGATCACATCTTACAGGAAGCCAGTCAACTCGTGGATATGATCATCGTAGACAGCCCGCCCTCATTGGTAGCCGATTATCAAGCACTCGCCACAAAATTAGACGGGGTACTATTGGTCATCCAGCCGGGACATACCCACGCCGATGCTGCCTACGCCATGCTCGAACAACTGAAGAGAGTCAACGCGCATACACTTGGCGTAGTGTTAAATAAAATTCCGAATGATGGTTATTATTACGGCGGATACCATAATTATTACTACTCGAACAAAAAGGATAACTACTATTCCCTGCCTCAACAAGGAAGTCAGCCGGTGCTGGAAAACGTCAATTCTCCCAAGCAAACAACAGAACAGCCAATGGAATTTTACATTCCACCCACTCCAACACAGCCGGAACACGAAGAGGTTGTGGAATACTATAACGAAACACCCCCGCGTGGACGGATCGAAGTTTACACCCCGGTAAAAGACATCCCTGCAGCACACAATGTCACGACCGAGCCTAAAAAACGGAAGGAAGAATTCCGCCCAAATGAAACATCCAGCTATATAATCCAAAAGCACCAACTAGAGTATTGGTACGACGATAAAGAAGGAGAATAGGCACAACAATTATGACTTCTGTTTTATTTGTCTGCACGGGCAATATGTATCGCTCCCCCATTGCCGCAGAAACATGCCGCATTTTATTACTGCGTGATGATCAAAGCAATTACTGGAACATCAGCAGCGCAGGCACATGGACAACCGAAGGAAGGCCTGCGCCAGACGACGCCATCGAGATCGCAAGATCTTTCGGCGTCAACCTTGGCGCACATCAAACCCGCATGGTCAATAAAAAAATGCTGGAAGAAGCCGATCTTATTATCGTAATGGAAGAAGGACACAAGGAAGCCCTGCAAGTCGAATTCCCTTTCGCGCAGGACAAAACTTACCTGTTCTCTCAAATTTTCCTTGGGTCCATATACGACATCCCTGATCCCGCCGGTGCGCGCGATGAAACAAAAGTGATCCTTCAAGAAATGGTAAACCTGATCCGCACGGGCTACGCTAACATATATAAATTCACCAAATAAAAATCAAGCATCGGACAACTCAATAATAAACTTCGTCCCTACATTCAATTCGCTTTGCACCTCGATCGTGCCATGATGCGCGTGGATAAGTTGCTTCGCGATGGCGAGTCCCAACCCGCTGTTCGTTCTTTCAGTTCTGGATTTACTGCCCCGCCAGAATCGATCAAAAATAAATGGAATATCCTGCGCTGATATTCCCTCCCCCGTATCCTGCACCGCGACTCTGACCCCGCTCAGAGTCGTTTCTGTTTTTAACAAAATTGATCCGCCGCGCGGAGTGTGATGCATGGCATTCGCAATTAAATTAGACAGCACCTGATCGAGACGGTCATAATCCGCGCTGATGGTTTTAGATGGAGCCGAAATCTCCACACGCAGATCAATACCCAGCGACACGGCTTGCGGAGAAAAACTCGAGATGAGATCATTGACGAGATCGGCAATCAAAAACGTGGACGGGTGCAGCGGTAGTTGTCCCGCCTCCGCAAGCGAGAGAGTCTGGAGGTCGTTCACTAATCGCGCGAGCAGTTTGGTTTCATCCAGCGTGTTGGTGATGTGTTCGGGGGTTGGCTGATAAACGCCGTCAAGTATGCCTTCGAGATTTCCCTGAATAATATGTAGCGGCGTGCGCAGTTCGTGCGCAATGTCGGCGGTGAGATTGCGGCGCTGTGTTTCGGCGCGTTCCAACTCAGCGACCATATGATTGAAGCGCCGCGCGAGCTGACCAAACTGGCGCGGATAATTCTCGCGCACGCGCACAGAAAGATCGCCCTCTGCAATTGCATCAATCGCAGAAAATATATCCGACATCGGTCTGCCAAAACGTCTGAAGGTTAAGTTGCCGATAATGGATGTGAGAAAAATAAAAACAAACGGAATGCCGCAAAGCAGAAGCAGCCAACTACCGCGAATGGTTTCGGCTTGCTGAGTAAGAACAAGATAAATAATGGAGCCGATACCCGCAATAAAAAATAAAATGATTGCGCCAAAGATAATCAACACGGGCAGAAAGAAAAATCGGCGGCTGCCTTTCCAGTGACGCGCAGGGAAATGATGTTCGTGTGGTTTCATGGGTTGAAGGTTGAAAGTTTAATGTTGAAGGTCTATAAAGCGATAACCAATTCCATAAACGGTTTCGATCAACGGTGTACCTGATTCGGCTTCGAGTTTTTTACGCAGATTCTTGATATGCGAATCCACGCTACGATCCACGCTGGAGGCAGCACCATGCAGGTCGTCAAGCAATTGCTCGCGGGTCAGTGTTTGCCCCACGCGGCTGGCGAGGATGGTTAACAAATTAAATTCGTTGGGCGTTAAGTGAACAGGATTATGGTTATATGTGACCGTATGCTTTTCGGAATCAACTTCAAGCAAACCAATGCGAATGATGCGCGGCGCTTTGATCTCTCCTTTTGCACGGCGCAGCATCGCGCGCACCCGCGCGACCAGCGCGCGCGGAGAAAACGGCTTGGTGATGTAATCATCCGCGCCGATCTCCAGGCCAGTGACTTGATCTATTTCTTCGGCAAGCGCGGTGAGCATGATGATCGGCACATCACTCTCGCGGCGCAGAATTTTGCAGACTTCGCGCCCATCCATATTGGGGAGCATGAGATCGAGGATGATGAGATCGGGTTTTTCGCGGCGCGCCATTGTCAGCGCGGATTGTCCGTCTGCGGCGGTAACCACGCGATAGCCATTCTTCTCAAGATAATCACGCGCGAGGCGAATGATCTTGGGTTCGTCATCTACAACGAGGATAAGTTCAGGCATGGGAGGAGTATATAGTAGAAACGCTTCGCGAGGAAAGAGCGTTTCTTTCCTCTTTTTTCAATTAGCTTGGCGCCCAAATTTCCCATTTCCCGGTTCCGTTCACCGGCAATTTTTCGCCCAGCCATTCATATAATGAGCCGTCGTATACTGCGACATTTTCGTATCCGGTCATTAGGTGCGCTACGGCATTGACTGCCGCCGCAATTCCGCCGCCGCAATAGGTGATGATGCGTTTATGCTGCGCTACTTCTTTCAGGTAAAGTGCGAGTTGATCGTCCGGCAAAAAATAATCCATACCCTGCATCAACTCCATGGAGGATACGCAGATTGAGCCGGTGATGTGCGAGGCTTCATAACTTACGAGAGGCAGCACATTAACGATGGCGATATCAGCATTTTCCATTGAGGCTAAAACTTCTTCCTTGCTGGCGAACATATTTGGATTGAAATGAGCGTTAAAACTGGCGGGTTCATAGCTGCGCGTTTCCTGTTCAACTTGTCCACCGGCTTTTGTCCAGGCGGTCAGCCCGCCATTCAGGATGCGCACATTCGTGTGGCCTGCATAGCGCAGGACCCACCAGGCACGCACTGCATAGGGCAGCATTCCACAGGCATAAACAACGACTTCCGCGTCATTGGAAATTCCAGCATTGCCGATGGCCGCAGAAAGATCGGCTTCGGGGAGGATCGTCATTGAGTACGGGCTATCGAGGTCTGAAAATCTCTCGTGGTCAAAATATACTGCTCCAGGGATATGCCCTTGCAGATATGCATCGTCGGTAATGGTGGCATCGAATATGCGGATATTCCCATTGCCCAACTTCTTCAATAATTCATCTGCCTCAATTAATATACTGTTGCGCTCCATGACTTACTCTCCTTTACCATCAAGTTTTAAGATAATGAGCATCATGTAAATGACACTCCCGTCATCTACATGATACCATCACCTCTTTTATCTACAGATTATTCCTTTTTATCCCCTTCTTCCGTTGGTTTTTCTCCGCTAGCTGCGGGGGCTTCGTGCGCATGTTTGTGCCATTCGTTGAACATCGAAGGAGCTCCGTTTTCGCCGTGCTTACCCCACGATCCATGCATGTGATGCCCGCCCCACATCATACGGCGGAAGAACATCATCTTCATGAAGCCAAAGAATAGGAACAGGAAGAAGATCGAACCGCAGATCGCGCCGAAGGGGAAAAATCCAAAGTGATGGCCGTAACCATACGGGCGCGGATAATATCCGGGGCCATAGCCATAGCCATAGCCGTTGCCGTACATCATCGGCGGGACAACGGGCGCGATGCCCTGTCCGCTTTCGGCGGCTTTTTCAATCGCCTTGGCAACCGCGGGGGCTTGAGAAACTCCTTGTGCGATACCGGCTCTATACGCCATCGCGCCGCCGCCAACCATGAGACCGATCACGAGCAGTAAGCCGATCAGTCTGAAAAAAATGAAAGGACCTTTATGAGACATTTTTACCTCCAATTTGGTGGTAGTATGTCAAGTAGTGTGTAAAATTTCAGATGAGTTGGTAACGCTTGCCGGGACAGAGATATTTCTCAAATTGAGGCTGCGAATGACCGCATAGAATAACAAGG
>VFKN01000081.1 GCA_009885525.1 Anaerolineaceae bacterium
CCTTGTTATTCTATGCGGTCATTCGCAGCCTCAATTTGAGAAATATCTCTGTCCCGGCAAGCGTTACCAACTCATCTGAAATTTTACACACTACTTGACATACTACCAATGGCTTCTGTTCCTTCTTCATCCCATTGTCTTGATGGGGTAGCACTAAGCCCTAGCCTGCCTAAATTTGCATGTATAGAAAATACACTTTGCCAAGACGTCGCTCCTAGTCTATGAACTTCGTCGCCTATTAAAAGAATTTGCTCGTCTGGAATAAGTTGAATTATTTTTTGAAAATCATCCGATATCGCAGTTGTGGCTGTTGCTATTAAATAAGGAACTCGACGGTCTTCTGATTTGAGGTAGTTTTGCAATAAAGACTTTGCCGCAAGTCTGCGCCATCGCGAGTTTTCAGAATAGCATTTAACAACATTTTTAGAAAATCCATAATGTTTAATGACCAATGCCCATTGGTCAACCAAATCCTTTCCAGGAACAATCACTATAACAACACCATTTGAGGAAACTTTTCTTGAGATGGCATTTAAAGCAGTCAAGGTTTTTCCCGTACCGGTTGCCATAGACCATATTCCCTTCTGCCCATTTTTTTCCCATGATTGGATTGCTTGATTTTGATATTCTCGCAAGCTTATATTCATATATTGTTACTTCTTTTTTTTCTTTAAAATTGAATCAATTGCGATTTGGATATTACCGTACACACTAATTCCTTCCGCTAATTTTTCAATTCCATAGTCAGCATAGTTCATTAGTTTTTTGAACCGCTCGTCACCTGATGCCTCGTAATGCAAAGAAGATATTAAAGCCCAAAGTATGCCGTCTGGGTCAATAGAATACACATTTATCAACTCTTCACGGTTTTCGCTATACTCAGTTGATTTTGGTATCCCTAATTGAATTCCAATTGCTACTGCGGCATGAAATGCATCAATTTGCCTTGAAAATTTATTAGGATTGTCGGAATCCACGAGTTTATTGTATGCATCTCGCTTGGTGGTGTACACTTTGCTGGCACCTCCCCAATTTTTTTCAGAAACAGCCATTAAGCCCTCCTTACAATGTTTGAAGTTAGATTTGTTTGGTTATGCACAATTTCAAATTCTGCACCTATGGCGGGTTTTAAGATGTCGTATACGCCAAATGCCATATCTGTGTCTGTGACTAGAAGGATAATTTGCTGCCCTGAATTGGCCAGCTCAAGCAGAACTTTTGCCGCATTCCGACGATGTGTTTCGTCTAGTCTACCCATAGGGGTGTCCATGAAAATAGGCGCTTGCCTTCTTGTGTACTCACTTAATCCTAATATAAATGATAATGCAGTAACTTGTTTTTCACCCGCAGATATTAACTCCATAGGAGGTCTAATATTATTGGCTGTTTCTATCCCAAAAGAAAAGTCTGAATTAATAATCATACGTTCGTAAGCATGGATTTTGTTGGTTATTTTTCTAAAGTATTTTGAACTAGATTCTTGAATGTCCTGTTGTTTCGCTTTTGAAGCTCGATCAACAATTTCTCCAAACGCATCTGCGCTTTTGTTTAATAATGCAACTTGTGCTGTGAGTAAATCTAAACCTTGAACTTGTCCAGATATTTGAGATATTTCCTTTTCGAGTTGTCGTTTCCTGTTTGCAAGGTCTTCTAATGTTTTTTGTAAACTCCCAATTTCTCTTTCTGCTTGGCTTTTATCTTTTCTAACCTTGTCTAACTGTTTGGATAGGGTTTCAATTGCTTCTTCATCGCTCCCCATAAGCATATTTTCTTTAGAAGCAATGCTGGTCGCAATTTCGTCAATGTCATTTTCTAAATTCGCCAGTTTTGCAGAAATTTCTCCATAAGACAGAGATTGGTGTCTTGCAGATAGAGATATGTCAAAAGTTTCAATTAAATATGATAAAAAGTCCAGCCCATATGCGGAGTCGTCGCTATTGATTTTCATATCCTGATACTTGAGGATTTTTTTGATTTCCTTAAGATGTGTTGCGTCCGCTTTTCTGCCACAAATACAAATCCCTGATTCTTCTATACTTTTTAATATTTCTTTAGAAATATCGTTCCTAACAGTATCAAAATGAATCGACATTATTTCTTGACGCCTTTTTTGAGACACTTTCTTTTGTCTTTCTATTACGGGCTCTAATATTTCCAAATATAATAATCTTGTGGCGTTTCTAATATCTTCGACTATCAATTGGTTTTTTTGTTTTTCTAACTCGATTTTTTTAGACCTACTTTTCTTTATGTCATCCAAAAGTGTTTTTGCGGATTCTTGGTTTGACAATTGTTGATGCAAATCAAATTCCTGAGACGCTAAAGATTTACTGCTTTCTTCAAGACGGTTTTTTTGAGATTTCGCATCTTCAATTTCACGATCAATATCTTGCATGTTTTGGGCAATATCAGCACCTTTACCCTCCTTCTCTAAAAGTCTGCGGCGATCTTTGTCTATTTCGTTGATTAATTTTTCGGCATCTTCTTTTGCTTGACTTATTAGAGTTAATCCAAGCACCGATGATATTGCCGTCTTTGTAGCTTCAGCGGCTTGACCAGATGAGTACACTTCGATTCTTTCGCCATCAAAAAAAGAAAACTGACTGGCTTCGAATGGTAAAATTTCATTTATCAATTCTTGTAACACTTGAGTATCTTGAACTTGCTTTTTCTTTTGATTTTCAAAAAACAGAAGATCAGTTGCCGCAAGGTCTTTAGATGTATGTACTGGTGAGCTACATTGTATTTTGCGAACTACGGATATACTTTTCTCTTCATCCACAAGGTCAATACTAACAGACATGACAGGACGATTCTCTTCGCGAGAGATTGTGTTGAAATACTCGTACGCTGTTTTCTGAGTTTTATGTCCGTATAAACACCAATTCAAAGCTAATAGCAGCGAAGTCTTTCCGTACCCATTATGTCCATGAATTAAATATATTGGACTTGTCTCAATATCTGGAAATGAAATTTGTATGTCACCTAAGTATGGACGGAAGTTTTTCAGCTCAAGATTTTTGATTTTCATTTATTTGATTCCTCTTGTTTTTCAAGTTCTCTTTGAGCAGTTTTTCTTGATAAATCGCGCAAATCCTCAAATAACCCATGCCGTCGAGCAAGATGTGCTTTGGATTCTTCTAATTCAATAATTCGTATTAAAAATCCAGATTCGAGATTGAATTCTTTGGCAACTTCTTCTACTATTCGCCTGATGGTTGCATCCATATAACCTCCATTTTCAATGGTTTTATATCAAACATTGAATTACTCTGTAAAATTATAATCCTTATCTGAAAATTAAGTTTTCTCACAATTAGTGAGTGAATTGCCTTGTGCTTCGCCCCAGCGGAGCGAGTCCGCTTTTGGGGGAGGGTTTTCTCGTTTGATATGATGTAAAATAAAGGCATGAACAGAAAAGTTCCGCTGCAAATCAGGAAACTGATGAAAGAGTTCAAGGAAGGGCTTGTCCGCATATATGGGGACAAGCTGAAAGGCGTGTACCTCTACGGCTCTTACGCGCGCGGCGATTACCGTCCGGGCTCGGATGTGGATGTGATGATCCTGCTCAAAGGATATAGAAATTACTGGAACGAGCAAAAACGTATCAGTCAACTGGCAAGCGATGTCTCTTTGGAATATGATGTCACGGTCAGCTGTATTTTCATCAAGGAAATACAGTGGAAGAAAGACATCAATGAAGTCCCGCTCATCTACAACATCCACAAAGAAGGAATGCCTGCATGAAAGATTATGCCAGCAAATTGTTGAGCAAAGCGCTGGATGCCATCGAATCAGCGGAGGCTTTGCAGAATATTGATAAGCATGAATTTGCGGCGGGACGCGCTTATTATGCCATGTTCTATGTGGCGGAGGCTTTGCTTTATAACGAATTTGACCTGAAACTGAATCAACATGGTCAGGTCATTGCGGCGTATGGAAAGAATTTTGCAAAGACAAAGGCGCTTGACCCCAAATATCATCGCTGGCTGCGGGATGGGTTTGATAAACGCATCATCGGCGATTACGGGGTGGATACGGGCATCAGCGAAAGTATTGTTGCCGATATGATCAATCATGCGCGGGATTTTTTGATGGACGCAAGAAAGTATATAGAAAAGCAAAAAGACGAAATTGACAAATGAAGATCAACCTCCGGAGCCGAAAAGACTTCGGAGGTTTTGTGTCTGTGGTCAACGCTGCGCTTCGCCCCGGCGGGGCGAGTCCGCTTTTTTTGGGGGGCGAAATTGTCAAATGGTTTATATCTACTTGGGTGAGGTAAAATAAAGGCAGGATATTTTCATGACTGCCGACAAAGATATTTTATTTGAAGTAATGA
>VFKN01000193.1 GCA_009885525.1 Anaerolineaceae bacterium
AAAACAGATCCCACCCATGTCCCTTTTGGTGACAAAGCGCGCTCGTGAACTCAACCTCAGTTGCTCGTGGGGCTGAGTGACTCTCCCCTAATTTTTGAGATGATACCCTTTTGGGCGTAAAAATGCTACTAACTATATAGATACTTGCGATGCTGTCAGGCGGATGCGTCTATTTCAATATTTTTGAGGAATAAAATGTCATAATTTTTTGACGCAACAGTACTCGAAGCAGGTATGATGGGGGCAAGTATGGCCTTTCATCTCGCAGAACGCGGCGAAAATCTCAAAGATGAAAACGATTATAGTTTCATCTGGCGCAATTCAAAATCAGCACCAATATAAAAGAGGCAAAGACCATGAAACTTAATCTTAATCACACCCAAAAATTATTAGCAGTTGCAATTATTTTTCTTTTTTCCGCTTTATTTAGTGCGTGCAATTCAACACCAAATAATACCCTGATAGGCATCGGTGGTTTGGGTAATCCTACAGAAGCCCCCGTTGTCACCGAAGTACCCGTAGTAGAAGTAGCGCCAACCGAAATACCCATCCCCGATACTTACGGACACATTATCTACGTTTCCAATCGCGATGGGCAAATGGATATATACATGACCACACCCGATGGGAGCGAGCAAACACGACTCACGGTCGAAAATTCAGATGATATTGCCCCGCGTGTTTCACCTGACGGCACGCGCGTTGCGTTCGTATCCACCGTGGACAGCAACATGGATATTTACGTGTTGGATATCGCGTCGCGCGCTGTAACCCGCATCACCGATGCGCCCGAAAAAGATTCCGCGCCCTCATGGTCGTCTGATGGAAGCCTGCTCGCATTTGAATCCTTTCGCGATGGGAATTTCGAGATCTATGTTGCCAATGCCGATGGGTCGAATCAGACCCGCCTGACAGATGACCCCGCGGGCGACGTCACTCCGATCTGGTCGCCGGTCACAAATGAAATCGCCTTTCAGAGTAACCGCTTCGGCAACGCGGATATTATGCTGCTCAACCTGAATGGCGGCATCTCCACTTTGACCACACTTTCCGCACCTGATTCCGACCCCGCCTGGTCGCCGGATGGAAATATGCTCGCATACAAATCAGCCTCCGGCGACCTCGCAAATATCTGTGTGATCAAACGCGACGGGACTGAGCAACGCTGCCTGACGACAGCACCGTCAGAATACAGCTCGCCCGCGTGGTCACCTAACGGTAACTTCCTGGCGGTAAACGCCAAGCAAATCAACGGATACGGGATCAATATCTTCAATGTTCTGGATGATTCCGTGATGCAGCTCTCCGCCGCTGGTGTTGACCCGCGCGGCATGCCGTTCTGGTCGCCGGAAGGCGCGCGTCTTGTCTTGCAAGCGCAAACTGAGGGAGATATGGAACTCTTTACGGTTCTTATATCGACCAACGCATTTAGCCGCATAACCGCCATCTCCGCATATGATGGTGAACCCTTTTGGTCACAGAAATAAACTGTGCGGGTCAAATTTGGAATTTGACCCGCAACAAAAAAGCCACCCGTTATGGGTGGCTTTTTTTATTTATAAATTAGGTCTACTTAAGCGGCGCATCCATACCGGCGCTTGGAACAGCGGCGGCATCCCAATAGCCCGCAAAGGGCGCAAGGGTGATATTTGAATCATCGCCGCTGACGAATTTATACGCGCCCGTGCCGCCATCTCCGCCCGCGAAGGACGCGGGGCTTACAATCGAGAATGCGGGGGTCGCAATTTTTGTGAGGAAGTCGGCATCCGGGGTGTTCAAGTGAACAAGAACTGTAAAGTCGTTCACTTTTTCAATGCCGTCATATTGAGATTTGGATTTTCCATCCGTGGTGGTTTCGCCTTTAAAACCGCCGAAGTTGGCTGCCCAGGCCTCAAATTTACCCGAACCACGATTTGCATCCTGCGGGTCAAACCAGCGGTTGAAATTTGCAATAACAGCATCAGCATTAAGCGCCGAACCGTCATGGAAAGTCACGCCGGAGCGCAGGTTAAAAGTATATTCCAAACCATCATCTGAAACCTGGAAAGATTCGGCAAGTGCCCCAGCCGCTTTTCCGTCTTTCACGCGCACCAAACCTTCATACAAATAACCAACAGCAGCAAGAGCCTTTTCACCACTTACATTGGCGGGGTCAAGCGCAAGGCTTCCGCCGGAAGAAGAGCCGCTTCCACCACCGGTTGATGGTGTTGCAACAGGCTGTTGAGGTTCTTCAGTTGCTGCGGACGTTGCGGGCGCGCTGGCTCCACAAGCCGTAAGAATTATGCTCGCGACCAACAACAGGCTTAACAATAGTAGGGACTTGCTTTTCATATTTTTTATCTCCTCTGATAATTTTGGGTCTCCGCAAGCGCGGAAGGTCATATCTAATTTCAAGTATAATACGAATATGTCATCTTTGTCATCAGCACATTTGAACCAAATCTCAAAAATCGAAGATAGAATTCTGCTCTGATATCGGCCCGACTCCCTGACTGCTCAACCAGTGTGTTGATGCGGAAATGGAATACAACACAGCCCGCGCCGGCTGGTTCACTGAACCAGATTTGACCTATATAAGACGCATCAATCTGAATCAACGGACAAACAAAATGGCAAATGAAATCATTCAGCAACTAAAGCAAGCCTTCCTGTTTCACGACCTGCCCCAAGAGATGTTGGAAACCTTGTCAGAGACGATTCATCTTCGGCATTTGCAAAAAAACGATGTTTTGTTTCACGAAGGGGATGCGGGCGATTCGCTTTTTGTAGTTGGCAAGGGGCAGATGAAGGTCGTAACCAAGGATGCGGGTGGCGTAGAAATAACCCTCAATCAAATGCAGGCTGGAGATATGGTCGGGGAAGTGTCGCTGTTCGATCAAGCGCCGCGTTCCGCAAGCGTTATCGCCATTGAAGATTCAGATGTCCTGGAGTTAAAACGCGAAGATTTCCTGGGGTTAATCGACCGGAATCCCGATGTGGCACTCTCAATGATGCGCGACATGTCGGCACGCATGCGATTCAACGCCATCTTTATTCAAAAAGTAACCGAGTGGAGCAAAAAAATTGCGGAGGGTGATTTTTCCTTCGCGGAGCAAACACAGACGCGCGAGACGCTCGCGGGCGCAAAAGACGGCGAGCGCGCCAACAAGTTCTTATCCGAGTTCTTTATCATGGCGCGTAAGTTGAAGGAGCAGGCGAAAAAGCCACCGCATTTCGACCAGGTGCAGGCAATCGAGCCGGATCTGCGGAACCTGCTTCCGGCTGAATTGTACGCCGATCTGTATGTTTCCGAGTGGGCAGACCAAAATCCAACTACCGCGGATGATGTGGCAAGCCGCGAAGACGGCAAAAAACTGAAGCCGATATTCGAGCATTTGACCGCCCTGCAAAAAATCCTGTCGGACTATACATCTTCATTGATCACCGAGAAACGGGATGAGAATGCAAAGCAGCACATCATCAGGCGCAACGGCGCTTTAATGTTTACCGACCTTGCAGGCTTTACCAAGTTGATGGAAGCCAACGCGGGCAAAGGCAAGGAAGGCGCCGAAAACTTGTTAAAGGTGCTGAACGGCTATTTCACCGACATTATAGAAGTGATCTCAAAATCGGGCGGGGAACTGTTGGAGTTTACCGGCGACGCCCTTTTGGTACTGTTCCCAGCGGCAAAAGACGCCACAGACTTGGATTACGAAAAAGCAGTCTCCAAAGCTGTGCGCGCCGGGCTGCGTATGCAAAAAGTGATGACCAAATATAAGGATATGCCGACGTTGGACAGCACCGATACGCTGACCTTGATGATGCGTATCGGCATCCATGCCGGGCATTTCTATTCCTCTGATATTGGCACCCCGCGTCGCCGCGAACACGTGTTGCTTGGCAGGAACGTGCAAAGAGCTAAATTGACTGAAAGCTACGGAGAGAACGGCCAGGTCAACCTCACACCCGAAGCGTATCAATACGTGAAAGATGCGAAGAAGGACTTTGGGTTCAAGGAAAACGAAAAGCATGCAGGTTTTATGCTGGCAGATGGTCACCTCAACGAAAAGGATGATTATGAGATCATGGCGAAATCCGCCACGCGCCGCCTTGCCAGCACCATGCTGCTGGATAAAAGTTTCCAGAATACGTACGACCAGATCAAGAATCTACTAAATGCCATCAAGGAATTTTCAGCCTTTATCCCCAACCCAATACTGAGTTTGCTGATCGAGAGCGCCGCGCGCCGAAAAATCCTTGCGGAATTCCCCACACCCACGATCATGTTCGTTAACTTCATCGGCTTGCCCGAAATGATAGACAAGGGCATCTACGAAGAAGACAGCGTCATTGCGAGCTTCAACGAAATGTTTGCGCGACTCAACGCGGCTGTCGAAAAACGCGGTGGCATGTTAAAGAAAGTTACGTATCACTTAACCGGCTCCGACATTGTGATCTATTTCGGTGTGCCTGTCACACACGCCAACGATCCCATGCGCGCCGCTTCCGCCGCGCTGGAGATCCGCGACATTATCATGAAAACAAAAATCCCTGCATTGAAGCCCGGCTGTGAAGCAGAGCCCGATACCGACAAGCCGAAGATCTACTGCCAGATCGGAATCAACACAGGACCGACATTCGTTGCGGAAATTGGCGACCCGCGCGGCAGGCGCGAATTCAATGTGCTGGGTGATACAGTCAACACCACGGCGCGTTTGATGAGCAAAGCAAAGGTAAACGAGATTTATATTTCCGAAGCGGTGATGGAACAAATCGAGGAAAAATACGAGTGCTTATTACAAGAACCCATGAAACTCAAGGGTAAGACTAAAGAAATAAAAGTTTATGAATTGAAAAGTCGAAAACCAAAATCCGACACGTAGAATAAAAATGACGGGCGTTGCGCCCGTCATTTTTTTATTCATCCTTGGGTTTATCTTTCAACTTTAGATCCAGAGCAGACCAGATGCCCGCCACCAATTTACTGCCTTCTCTGCGGCGCAGGTTAACTTTGTAAATAGCCTTCTCACCTTCGCCGATGCGGATCAGCCAGTATTGTTCCGTTAGCGATGCAAGCGCGGATTGTAAATCTTCGCGCGAGAGGCGGTCTGCTTCGGACATCCCGTCGATGATCTCACACAGGCGTGGATAGCCGGCTTGTAATTCGCGCAGCATCACACGCATGATTTTTCGTAAAGCGGGCGGCAAACCGACAAGGTCGAGCGGCGTAATTCCGCCTTCCTGTTGTTTATCCTGTATCTCTTTATTTAACCGATCAAAGACTCCGGGCATGTCAACCTCTCTTTGTCTTAATATAATTCAGGCATGCTGATCGGTTCCGGCTGCGGCTCACATTCACCGCACCAGATGACATTGGCAACCGCCAACCCTTTGGGGGTGTTGTTTGCGCCCACGAACATCGTCAAAAACGTGGACATGGTTGCGGCGTGATCCTTGCATACAAAACGTCCACAGAAAGCGCAGGAAGCGCGGGGCGGTTCTTCACAGTGCCAGCATTTCATGGTTGCTCCTATTTATTATCCAGCGCCAGAATGGCTTCGGCGACACCGCGTAAGCCTTTGGACCATTCATGGTCCGGATAGCGCAACGAGAAGAGGTCGCTGCTGGCGTTATCCGCCATATCAAACGAGAGCGGCAAGACACCCGCAACCGGGGCGTTGAATTGCAATTCAATTTCTTTTTTAAGTTGCACAGGATCGTACTTGGGCAGGGCTTTGTTTATCATCAAGAAAAGATTGGGCACATCCAGGCTGCGGGCAATATCCACGGTTACAGAAGTACCTTGCAGGTCCTGATTATCGGGGCGAAGAATAATGATCAAAACATCCGATGTGGCAATGGAAAGCAGGGTTTCTTCGTTCAAACCGGGATGCGTATCAATGAAAAGATAATCCAGATCAAACTCTGAAATGGTGGTTTGCAAACCCACATTCAATTTATTGAAATCAACACCTTCTTTAAGTATCTGGCTGATATCACGTCCGCTGATGCTGGAAGGAAAGAGCCAGATATGCGTGTCTTTCAATTTGGAAAGCCCGACAGCGCCGCCGACATTCTCGTGAATGGGTAAACCAATCTCGCGGATGGTGGCTTTATCGTGGAGAAAGTCGTTCATGGTCTTGCCCATTTTTCTTTCATCCAAACCGAACAGGACGTGAATGCCCGGAGATTGAATATCCGTATCGACTACGCCCACGCGCTTGCCTGCCAGCGCCACTTGCGCGGCAAGATTCGCCGTAGTGTTCGACTTGCCTGTTCCGCCGCGGAACGAATGAATTGAAACGATTTTTCCTTTGTTCATTTTGCCTCCAGAGAATTATTCTTGTGCGCGTTTTTCGCGCAAAGCCTTGGCCTGTTCTTTAAGATTTGCATAAAATTCCGTGCCGGTGATCTCTTCGAATTCTTTTTTTCTACGTGTTTGATCGATCTCGAATGTTAATTTTTCAAGTTGTTGTTTCAATCCGTCTTCGCGTTCTTTCACTTTTCGCACCATCGTAAAAAATGCGGAAAGCATTTGCGCGGCTTTGCTGTCGTCGTTATCGTTGATCAGCGCCTGGGATTGTTCAAGGAAGGAGTAATCCCCTGCGGCGATCTTTTGCGCCAGGTCAATTGCGCGTTCGATGTAGGTCGTTGCAAATCGCAGGCGGCGGGTCGAATCTTTAATGATCGCCAGTGAGACCACCGGGCTTTTGACGATCTCTTCGAATGCCTCGCGACTGAGTTCGAGGACTTCGGTATCTTCAAGCGCGACTGCGCTTGCGGAGCGCATACCACCGTCCAGCAATGACATTTCACCAATGGCAGCCCCCGCGCCCCATTTGTTCAGGATCAATTCTTCGCCCTTTGAATCTACGGTGGTAATCTTGACCCAGCCTTCGTGGATTAAAAACAGCGAATCGCCCGGATCGCCTTTTTTCATCAGCACATCGCCTGGCGCCAGTTTGCGTTTGGTGGCGCGCTGGGCGATGGTAACCAACACGTCATCTGAAAGCCCGCTAAAAATGGCGATCTTTTTTAACTGCGGAATAATATCAACATCATCTGTCATGGTTTATCATCCTGTTGCGGATTGTTTTCCTCCGGGCGTTTCATGCGCGTCGTGACGCGATCGAACATCCCGCCGCCTTTTTGACCCGTGCTTGCGGCTGCGATCCGCGTGCCGATCGTATCCCAGACTTTGACATCCTGGTCAAGATAAACCGTGCGCACGAACATCATGCAATACGGGCCGGCTTCCTTGCGCAGTACGTCCATTTCTTTTCCAAGCGTTTGAACAATTTCAAGAATTTCTTTTTTCTTGCTTTGGCTTGGAGTCGTGTCCATTAGTTTTCGTTTAATACCAATTTCAGCTTGTTTGCTGATAATCTCTTTTACAACTTTAACCTTGCCTTCGCCAAATTGTTTTTTGAGCGGGGCAAGCAGTTCATCGAGGTCGTCAATGTTGCGCACGACTTTCGCTTCACTGTCTGTGACACGGTCGCCCATGCCGAGTTTTTCGCCGACCCATTGCTTTTGAATATTCATACCGCGTTTGATGATATACCAGATCGCGCCGACGCCTATGAAACCATACGCGACCGCAATAAACAACGCGGCGCCAGTATTGACCAGTGTATTGAAGAGCATATGCAATGACATTGCCAGCGCATAACCGCCCAAGGTAAACGCCCAGCCGCGCCAACTGCTATCCCCGCGGCGGAAGGAAATCGCGGTGCCGATCAATCCGCTACCGGTGGCGTGTACCAGATTGGTGGAGAAGACGCGCGCCAGGGCTACGGTCATGGCAATTTCAGGATGCCCAAAAATATATTCGGTATTTTCGATGATCGCAAAACCGATCCCCACCCCAAAGCCATACAACGCGCCATCCACAACGTAGTTGAAGTCGGCGCGTTGTACCAGATAAATTAAGAGTAAAGATTTCAGCAATTCTTCAACGATCGGGCCTGTAACCCGGATCACTTGATTGTAGCTTGCCCAGCCTGCATTCAACATATACGGGTTGATCTTCGCCGCCAGTGCATACGCGATAAAGCCCCAGAAAATTGTGAAGAAATTTACGCGGAATTTGCCCGTGCCATACAGGTCAAACTGGCGGATGGCGAACAAAAATATGAGGGGAACACCGTATGCAATGCCCAGCGCAATATAGATGATCATGACGGAATAATACCGTAACTACAGGTTGACGGCAAGCTTGAAAAGTTTATTTTTACTTTTCAGCCTTATCCAGGTCTTTGCCAATGTCACGTTGAAAATCCCAGGTGAGGTAATCGAGATTCGAAGGGAGCGATAGTTCCAGCGTGTATAAATATTGCAACGTCACCTTCACTTTGCGCGGACGGCACTCCAGCAGATGTCCACCGCTGCTGCGATCTTCATTGAGAAAATGCAAATGCACGCCCGGCACGCTAAGGGAAGACATGAAAGACGGCGTATAAAACCCAACCATCAATCCTTTGGGTTCCTTGAACTCAAAGGTCGGCTGTTCCTTTGCCACTTCCACCAGCGGGCGATAATTTTCCTGCTTCGGCACGGAACGGGTTTTGACATACGCAAACTCACCTTCAATACGAAACGCGTAAAACAGATTCGGGGAAGGCATTAATTCCTTCATCCAATTCAGGAATTCTTCGTAGGATAATTCACGGTCGAGTTCTTCTTCGCTCGAAGGTTGAAAAAACGTGACACATGAAAACGGCGTACACAGATCATCGTCCGTGATCTGATTTACTTTTCCATCTGAACCCACGCGATAGATCAAACCATCCAGCATGACCATTTCGCCGTCGAGATCGTTAAACGTCCCAAGCCCGAAATCGCCATGTTTTTTTATTTCAGCGAAGGGAATGTTCTGTTCGTAAATTCCTTCCACCAGCGCGTTCACCGGCGCGCACAAGTAAACTTTATTATCCGCTTTTCGTTTTCGTATTCGTCTTAAGGTTGTTCTTTCCATTTTTCACACCTTTTTGCCTGTAAAATTTCAAATCATTTTACCTTGATTTTAATCGCTTCCAAAACAGCCTGCGCAATGCGCGCGGGGCGCTCACCGATTCCGAATACTTGCGCGCCGGTGATGCGCGGATCAACTTCGATCACTTTTGTTTTCGGGAAAACGGAAACACCGTCGCGGGTCAAACCGCGTAAAGTACCGGGGATGGGTGCAAGCAGCGGGGACGAATCGATCCGCGCGATTTCCTCATCCTTTTCGACCTTATCTCCGATTTGATGTGTCGTGCGGAATATGCCCCCCACAGGAGCATACACATAGCGATCACGCGCGTGCCCGTCGATCTCGCGCGGCTCACCCGACAACGGGCTGGTTGCCCCGCGCCAAATAATTCTGCCCAGCGATTCTCCCCACCCCGTTTCAATGGCAACGTCAACCGTTTCACCCGCGACAAAATTTGGCCCCAGGCCAATCGTCAGCGGAGCAAGTCCGCGCTGAATTTCGGGCTGGTGATGTTTTCGCATCTGCGCATCTATCAGAATGTGCGGATGTAAAATTTCGATCAACGTGGAAATATCAGCGAGGCTGACGGGAATAATCTTATGCTCAGCCAGCGCTTGAGGCAAACACAAATTATCATCCGCGCGTTCCGCGGTGATACCTTCCAATATTGCGCGCCCGTCAAAAACCGCGTCGACATAGGACATTCCGCGGCGCGCAGTTATGGGCTGCGCTTTCTCGTGCAGGATTACGGCGTGCCCAGCAGCAAAAAGATAATGAGCAACTGCCGAGCCGACGTCATTGGTTCCGCGAATAAGAATGTGCATTTATAGATTACGGAGTCGCTATGGGACTCCACATCCCAGTCAATGCGGCGCTCGCGGATTGCTGCGCCTGTTTGAATACTTCGGCGCACGCGGAATCGGGCGGAGTATCCAGCGCAGAGTCGAAACCCTGTTGAATAAGTTGACGGTTGATAAATGTGTTTCCCTGTACAACGTAGCGCAACAGGCGGCCGCGCGGGTCTTTATCAGAGACATCTGCGACGAGTGTAACCTCTTTGCCGTAGACAAGTTTCGAATTTTCCGCTTTGGCGATAGCGCCATAATTTTTATCTTCAGGGGCAGCTACGCCTGCATAACGGACTACATAAATCAATTTATCAATAAGCACCCTAACAGTGTTGCCATCCAAAATTTCAACCACCGTACCGGTTCGGGGAGGATTGTTGGGGATGCACTCTAATCCGCCGGAAGCGGATTGAGTGGGAAGATCGAGAGGCTGCGTGGGGGATTCTTCCAGCGCGAGGGTTGGCAATAATTCCAATGTGGGAGTGGACAGATCGACTGTCGGCATGGGAGGCGGAGGAGTAAATGTGGGCAGAAAAAAGACAACCTCTGTGGCAGTTGGCAAAGCGGGGATATTATTGACGCCAAGAGTAGGAATGCCCCGCTGCGGTAAAAAGTTCGTAAAAGATTCTGATAGCGATTTCCCATACGGCATATTAAAGATCAGCACCGCAAAGGCAAGCGCGCCCCCTGCCAATGCCAAAATGGCAATGACGATCAATTTGTTGATAATATCTCTTTTCCAAAAAGCAAGAAGGGGTTTCATGAAATTCCTATTGTGTCATTTTTTCGCTAATATTCCAATGCAAATATATAGCAAAAAAAACGACTAGCACAAAATTAACCGTTATTTAGACTGTAATGAAGCGCCCGCTCTTTTTATTAAACGGAAGAAAGTCCCGAGTAAACTAAACACGCCAACAACAAATGGTACGCCTGAAATCACCAACACAGCAAGTTCTTTACTGCCAAATAAATTAATGACAATCGGGCTGAGTCCCACGGGGCCAAATGAATAAACGAGGAAGTGGATATACAGCAATGCACCCATACCGATGAGAGCAAGGTCAATCAGTATCTCAAAGAGCAGGGAGAATATATTAATGCGGGGCTTTTTCTTCATTATGATTTGTCCTTTTAATTTACCACTTTCCGCTTGCGCCATGATAGTGACATGAGGCGCAGTTGGTTTTATTCGCGCCCATACTGCCAGTGTGACAGGTCTGGCACCAGTTGTAACCACTGGTTGTTACTGTCGTAGTACTGTTGTTGGTAAATTCATATTGGAAAGAGTTACCTGCAGTTGGGTCGGTTGGAATGTCCGCAGTACCACTAGCGTTGCGCACATGGGTAAGCAACGCAAAGAAGTTACTGGTACTCGTAACCGGCGTCGGCGCTTGAACATGGTTGCCGTGGCACTGGCGGCACTGTACGATGGAATTGGTAGTATAGCCAAACCCGGATTCCAATGTACTTACGTTGCCAGTCGCAGCACCATGCGTATTAACGCTCATGCTGGTGTAAATATTAGTCAGCGCGTTGGTGGGAGGTGTTACGCCCAGAGGGTAACTTCCATCATGGCAATCCAAACACCAATCCGAGAAAAAGTCGGTAGTATTACCCTGACTAAAGTAGCCCGTACCGGGTACTCGCCCATCGGTTGGGTCAGGATCGGTGATCACCTTGAATGAAGAATTGTCAGTATGCGGATTATGGCAGGTGACACATTCCATTTTCGTACCGCTGGTTGTTTGATCGGGCGTGGAAATATCGTGACGGTCATTCAATGTAGTTAGGTTATTTTCGCCAGCCGCCAATTGCACCCAGCGTGTGGGCAGCGTGTAATTGGTCATTACATTTGTAGATGCAACGCCGCCGGATTTATGACAGTCATAACAGAAGTATTCCTCTTGTTTCATCAGGTCTGCGGCGGGAGTGCCCGTGCTGGTGTAATTCCATGGAGCCAGCATCTTGGTTTTATTCGATCCGTGCCCGTTGTCATGACAGTTGATGCACGATCCGGCGTTCGGCGATAAATTATGGGAAGCCGCATTCCATGCTGTTAAATTGATCTGCAGGGATGTTCCAGCCATATTGACATTATCACTAAATGGCGAGGTGTCTCCCTTCGCGCCGTTGGAGTCGTGACAAGACAGGCAGAAATTCTCGTAATCAGTCGGGTCATTTGTACCGTCAAGAGCGTACACGGTAGAGGATGTATCCACATTGAGCAAGCGAACTTTACCTTGCATGTGCTGACTCTGATCATGGCAGAGTTGGCAGTCTGTGTCGGTTACAGATGCGTTGGCATGATGGGATGAGCGCACAAAATCTCCACCGGCACCGACAATGGCGCGGCGCGTCCCCTGAGCGGTGGAGTGACAACCAATACATGAACCGCGCACCGGCATAAAACCATCTTTTGTAGATGAATTACTATCGGAATTATGTGGATGACAAGAAATGCAGCTCTGACCGGCGTAATTGTTGGAGCCTAGATGGTTAGATCCGCCTGCGTGGCTGAAAATAGGCGCGCCAGGGTTGGCAGGACTGACATGACAGGTCACGCAGATGTCATCCGCATTGTTCGCAGCGTCTTCAGGGACATCCACTTCGTCGAAGGAGTTGGCATTTTTCAGTGCAGTAAACACAACCGGGGTGGATAAAGGTGTCATCGCATCAAAGGCTGTCGGCATGGATCCAATACGCACATCACCACGTACCGCAAATAGATTGGGTGCAGCCCCATGTGGGTCATGACATTGGACACACAACAGCTCGAAATTGGCTTCTTTTTTACCAAGACCGTCAATGTTGGAGTGGGTTGATATGGCACTGGAGCCGCTACTGTGACAGCTCAGACAGAAGGCGTTATCCGTATAAGCAGAGTTTGGATTATTGAGCAAGTCGCCCCCAGAACTAAGGGCAGAATGTGAGCGGTGACAATTAGCGCAGCCATCAGTGGAGCCATTGAATGCGCCATGCGGTCCATGGTCAGGTGTCACAGTTACTATGATTGTCGCGCTGCCGGTCGCGCCATCAATATCTGTCACTTGGGCGATGATCGTATGCGTACCGGGAATCAAATGGTCAATGGAGAAACTCGCACCTGTGGCAAGCGGGCCGTCAATATCAGAGATCCACAATAAGTTGGGTGCAACATTTCCATCTTGCGCATCGGTGGCTGTGCCGGTAAATGTAATGGGTGCGCCTTTTGCATAAGTGGAATTATTGAGCGGTGTTGTGATGGCAACCGTGGGCGCGGTATTTGCAATAATGGTAATGGTCACACTGGCAGAAGCGGTCAAACCACGGTTGTCAGTGATGTTGGCGGTGATGGTATGCGCGCCGAGGCTGAGAGTGGTGGTATTGAAACTTCCGCCGGCGCCGAGCGTGGTAGCGCCTTCTTTCCAGATAATCGAGCCTGTCATCACGCCTTCTTCGCCATCATTGGCTGTGCCGGTAAAAGCGACCAGTCTGCCCTGAACATGGGAAGTACCGTTACCGGGCGCAGTGATACTAATGGTCGGGGCTGTGTTTTGGACGACAGTCAGGGCAATTTGATCAATATTGATCGTGACAGTATCCGCTGAGCCGGAGCGCAACGTATCCTGTATACGTGCCTGAAAATTGTTGACTTCAGCAGGCGTATCTACAGCATTGGTGATAACAGGCGTTACAGAACTGACGATGTAGGTATTTTTTCTCAAAGTCGCAGGCGGGAGGGCGGTCGCGTCAAATGTCTCCAGATCAAACCAACTTGTGCCGTTATCCGGGGAGAATTGAATCTTATACGTATCGTCGGTCAACCCGGTCATGGAGAAGTTGATATCCAGAGTAGCGGAATAGATACTGGCGTATCCAGTGGCCGCCGCGCCGGTGGATGTGCGTGTGTCGCTGAAAACCCAGCCGGTTCCTGTGGCAAAACCACCTGAACAGGTTGCAATCTGGTTGTCAAATGTTTCCACATCCGGGAAGGTTGGACCGATTACGCTGTTAGGTTGGTTGGTAAAGGTCTGCGGACAAGCCTGAGTGAAACCCCAGAAGACTTCGATCGGGGGCGTGACCGAAATGGTTACCGTTACGATATTTGAACTCAACGAACCGTCGCTCGCGTGGTAGGTAAAACTATCCGTGCCGATGAAGCCAGCCGTTGGCACGTAGGTAAAGGAGCCGTTGGCGTTCAAGGTTAGCGCGCCGTTGGACACATTGGTATCCAACACAGCGGTTCTTGCATCGCCGTTGGCGTCGGTATCGTTGCTCAACACGCCCGGTATGGATACGGTAAGTGTGTTATTTTGGGTAGCAATATAAGTGTCGGCAACCGCGACTGGCGCAGTGTTGGTGACGTTGATTGTCACAGTAGCGGTAACCGCCGAGTTTATGGTCCCATCATTGGCATAATAGGTAAAGGTAACTATGCCAGTAAAACCTGCAACGGGCGCATAAGTGAACGAGCCATTTGGATTCAATGTCAGCGTGCCACTGGCGGGAGCAGCAGATAAAACGGCGGTCAGGGTATCCCCGTTTGCATCTGTGTCGTTGTTCAATACGCCTGGAGCAGCCACGCTCAATGTGACATTCTTCTGGGCGGTATAAGGATCATTATTGGCAACCGGTGAATCGTTCGATGTTAAATCAAGCCTGATTTCATCTACGGAAAGCGTGTAAGTGTCAGCGCCGCCGCTTTTAATGCTGGTGAATCGCACCTGCGCGTTATTGACTGCGGTAGGATTTGGGAAATTCGTAAGTACATTATAGGTATATTCAGTAAATGCAGTGGTTGTAGAAATGGTGGCGATCTGAGGTGTCAGTGCAGTCCAAGTTGTGCCGTTTGTAGACACGGATACTTCCAACAGGTCATTGGTCCAGCCTGCACTCCCATGCAGGCGAATCACTAAAGCAGCTGACTTGATGGAGGGCAGGGTGGTATCTTGAATCACGCCGTAGGTCCATGTGCTATCGGCTGTAAAGTTAGCGCAAGTATCGGCTATTGTATTAAAAACAAGATCTGTACTACCACCAGTATTTGAAAACGTGTTAGTACATGTTGCAGTAGTTCCCCACAATGATTCAGCCGCCATGATCTGCACCCCGCCAGCGCCACCGGGAGTGGGAGTGATTAATAAGCCGTTGAGTGTCGGGGTGGGATAAATGCCGGGGATGGAGTTCAGCGCGTCAAAGGCGCGCGCCAAGCCAACACCGTAGAAAATATCCGCGCCGAGGTCGCCCAAATCAAGCGCAGTGGAGGAAAGCGCGGAACGCACTTTATCCGGCGTATCGAATTGTGGTTGGGAGCGCAACAAAGCCACAACACCTGAAATTTGCGCGGCGGACATGGATGTCCCGCTCATAGTGGCGTAATTGTTATTGGCGGTGGTGGAATAAACCCCCACACCGGGAGCGGAAATGTTGGAAGAATTTCCAATGGTCGAGAAGGGTGCGATCGAAAGGTCCGGATTCAAAGCCGAAACTGCGATGACGTTCGGGTTGGCCGCCGGGTAGATGGTTGACAATGCGCCGGTGTTGCCGCCCGCAGCCACCACGATCACATTATGCTCGTAGGCGTAATTCGTCGCTGCCAGCAGCGCTTCGCTGTTCGCCGTACCGCCGAAACCGAGGTTGATCACCTGCGCACCGTGATCTACGGCGTAGACGATCGCTTGTGCAACCTGCGAGTATGTGCCAAAACCGGTATTATCCAAAGCCTTGATCGCCATGATCTTTGCATTCGGCGCAATACCGGAAATACCCAATGTATTATCCATTTGCGCGGCAATGATGCCGGCTATGTGCGTGCCATGTCCGTTCCCGTCACGCGCATCGTTATTATTATCGACAAAGTTCCAGCCCATCCAGTTATCTGCATAACCATCGCCGTCGTCGTCAATATTATTGGAGCGTTTATCGT
>VFKN01000164.1 GCA_009885525.1 Anaerolineaceae bacterium
ATGGGCGTCGGCGGCGTGATTGTTCCGCCCGCCGATTATTTTCCGCTCGTCCGCGCGATTTGCGATAAGTATGAAATCCTTTTCATCGCGGATGAAGTCATCACCGGTTTTGGTCGCACCGGCGAATGGTTCGCGCTCAAGCATTGGAATGTCAAACCGGATATTCTCTGCTTCGCGAAAGCCATCACCAGCGGATACGCTCAACTCGGCGGAATGCAAATCTCCGATGAAATCCGCGAGACGATGGAATCCGCGCCGGACACCGAAGCCTACATGCACGGCTACACTTATTCAGGTCACGCCATGGCTTGCGCGGTGGGACTCAAAAATTTGGAGATCATGGAACGCGAAGAATTTCCCAAACGCGCAAGAGAACTCGGCAAGCGTCTACTGGATGGATTAAAAACCCTCGCGGAATTTTCTTTCGTCGGTGATGTGCGTGGACTGGGTCTGGTCTGCGGCGTGGAAATTGTCTCAAACAAAGAATCTAAAACCGCCGACCCCGCCATGACGATGAAAATTTTCAAAGCCGCTGAAAAGAACGGGCTGCGCTCCCGTCCGCTTGGAAACACACTCGCATTCTCGCCCCCGCTTTCGATCACCGAAGAGGAAGTGGACGAGATTGTAAAGAGATTAGGCGCGGCGATGGATGGCGTTGGGTAATTACTAATCCCAATCTGTGCAATCGTAAATCGTCAATCAAAAATCGTAAATTTTATGTCTGTCTACCTTCACGATATTCCCCTCTCACAAGCGCAAGCCCGTCTGCGCGAAGCCTTGCAGGACGCCGGTCTCTGGCGCATGTTGGGTGCTGAAACGATTCCGCTCGACGAAAATGCGCTCGGCAGAATCACCGCCGAACCGATCTGGGCGCTTGCATCCTCTCCGCATTATCACGCCTCCGCGATGGATGGGTTTGCAGTCCGCGCAGAGGAAACAAATGGCGCACAGCCGTCTTCGCCGATTCAGTTACTTGTCCTGAGCAATGTCGAAGGATCAGTAATCAGTGACCAGTCACTAATCTCTAATCTCCAATCTCTAATCTCTAAATATGTGGATACAGGCGACCCGCTTCCCGATTGGGCAAATGCGGTGATTCAAATCGAAAATGTCGAGTCGCTGGATGAAAACGGGGAAATCACAAACGCGATTCGCGCGCCGAAAACGATTCGCATTCGCGCGGCTGTCGCACCGTGGAGTCATGTCCGCCCGCTGGGTGAGGATATTGTCGCTACACAGTTGGTTCTGCCCGCCGGTCACACCTTGCGCCCCGCGGATTTAGGTGCGATTGCCGCTTCAGGTCATCAGGAAATAAAAGTTTCCCGCAAACCTAAAGTCGCAATTCTCCCAACAGGTACGGAACTCGTGCCGATTGGAAGCAAATTAAAATCAGGCGATATTCTTGAATACAACTCACTGGTCATGGCGGCGCAAGTCAAAGCCATGGGCGCGGAGCCGACGCGCTATCCCATCACCAAAGATGATTTTGATTTAATTTGTGAGCGCGTACAAGAAGCCGCGCAAACGCACGATCTGGTTTTACTCAACGCCGGTTCATCCGCCGGCGCGGAAGATTTCTCTGCCAGCGTCGTAGAAAAACTTGGAACGCTTTTAGTTCACGGCGTCGCCGTCCGCCCGGGTCATCCTGTAATCTTGGGCTTAATCAATCAATCGTCAATCGAAAATCGTAAATCGCAAATTCCTATCATTGGCGTCCCCGGCTATCCCGTCTCCGCCGCGCTCACCGTTGATATCTTTGTTGAACCTGTCATCGCCAAATGGCTTGGACGCAAACCGCTAGAACTTCCCATCGAAACTGCAACGCTCACACGCAAAATTGTTTCCCCCGCCGGTGATGATGATTATGTTCGCGTTGTGGTCGGGCGCGTGGATGAAAAACTTCTCGCCGCGCCTTTATCTCGCGGCGCGGGTGTCATCACATCTCTTGTGCAAGCGGATGGACTCGCATTAATCCCCAGCGGCGCGCAAGGCTTAGACGCGGGCGATTCTGTTAAAGTCAGCATGTATCGCAGCAAAGCCGATATTGAAAAAACAATTTTTTCCATCGGCTCGCATGATCTCACTTTGGATTTATTATCGCAATTTTTGTCTAACCATGATCGCAGACTTGTATCATCCAACGTCGGCTCGCAAGGCGGGCTCATCGCGCTGCGGCGCGGCGAAGCGCATCTCGCGGGTTCGCATCTGTTGAATCCTGAAACGGGTGAGTACAATATTTTATACATCCGCCAATACATGCCGAACATTCCTGTGAAGGTGATTGCATTGGTGGGACGTGATCAAGGCTTGATGGTGAAGAAAAATAATCCAAAGGCGATTAAAGACCTGCGCGATTTGACTCGCCCCGACGTCCAGTTTGTGAACCGGCAGCGCGGAGCAGGGACGCGCGTCCTCTTGGATTATCAACTCGCGCAAATGAATCAGCCCGCCGATTCAATCCGCGGCTACGACCGCGAAGAGTATACGCATCTCGGAGTTGCCGCTGCGATCTCATCCGGCCGCGCCGACTGCGGCCTTGGAATTGCCGCCGCTGCACAGGCGCTCGATTTGGATTTTGTCCCGCTGTTTCAGGAGCGCTATGATCTCGTATTTCCTAAACAGCATGCGCAAATCGAACTGCTCGCGCCGCTTTTCGATGTGATTTCCACGCGCGAGTTTCGTGACTCTGTTTCAAAATTAACCGGCTATGATGTTTCGGTAATGGGTACAATTATTTTGGAGGACTAAACTATGGACGGTTTGATCATTGATGACAACCGCAGTATGGCTGATTCTTTGCAAAAGATGCTGGGCATGTTGGGAGTGTCGGCCCGTGTTGCTTATGGCTCCAGCCCGGCGATGTCTGTGTTGGGCAGTTTTGTTCCGGATTTTATTTGCCTCGACATTAACATGCCCGGCGTGGATGGTATGGAGATTCTCGCATATCTCAAACGCGAGCCGCGCTTGATGAAAGTACCCGTCATTGTCGTCACTTCAGATGACCAGCCTGAAACGAGACAGCGCGTGCTAAAAGGCGGCGCGCAAGCGATTTTGATCAAGCCCGCGACTATGGATATACTGGAAGATACGTTGAAGAAGATCGGAATATTAGAATAAAAAAATCGTCATGTCTGAAAGAATCAGGCATGACGATTTTTTGTGATAAAGGGATCAGCAAACAGGCATCCTACCTATACAGCAACGGGTAAGCCGTAGCGATACTTACCTTAAGATTGTACTTCGACTTGCGACGTATATTCTTAAATGCAGTGCGGTTTCGATATACAGTGATGACTACTTCTTTGGTATTAGATTCGAGGATAACTGTGGTTCCCTCTAGTCTGGAGAAATCCTTGATGCTTTGGTCCTTGAACGGAATACTATGTCGCCCAAGGAAGCAGTGCAGAACTCCAGCTGTGTAATACCGAAATCCATGGTCAACGACATATTCAACATCTGTTACAGAAAGTCTGCGCTGAGCCATGCGGCTTTGCGCGTGTTCGGTGAACATAAGTCTTTCGGACATGGTTAACCTCCGTGGGGGCGTTCCCAAATCTGCCGCTGATCCCTTTAACAAAATTATACTTCTTAACACCCTGCATAAAACGTGCCGAAATTTGCGTAATGCAACTGTAAGCTTTTGAGATAGTGTGTAATATCAAGTCTTGTCACTCCGCAACTACTACCGGCTTTTCTCTATCCGTCAAATTCACCACGATCGCGTGACTTGCTTTGATTAAATTTTCAGGCGTGATCATAATTTCCTCACCCCATTGTCCTGCGCCCGTGCCGAGGATTGGCTCGCCGACCAAACTCGCTTCGAGGAAACTGCGGAACCCTTCCGGCTGCCAGCCAAACGCGGGAATTGAACCAATGATGTATCCTGTTGTTTCTTTGACGACTTCCGGCGCTGCCATTTGAATATTGCGCGAGCCAATGGCTTTCTTTAAATTGCCAGAGACTGCATTCTGGTCGCCGCCAAGCATGACCAACACTCGCTCGCCTGTATCCGCTTGAAAGATGAGCGTCTTCACGGCTTGACGTTCCGCGAAGCCTAATACTCGCGCGACATTCGCTGCGCCTTTTTCTGTTTCAGGTGAAAAACTCTGTGCTTCGTACGGAATGTTGTTTTGGTCGAGATGAAGATGGGATTGAAGTTTCATGATTCTCCTTTACGTTAATTAACTCACCTTACTCACACAAGCATGATTCCCTGAGCGTTAGCGAAGGGTCTTTGAGATAAACGTAGAGGCTCTTCGCTTCGCTCAGAGCGACACTGCGTAAGGTGCGTTAATTAAAACATTTGTATCAGTGTTAGGATAACAACAATAGTCACGCTAACGATAACATTTGCGCCAATGCTTGCGCCTAGCACGTGCCAGAAGCGAATCTCTTCGGCATGGCGGACTTTTACAAATATCCATCCGAAAAGCGCGGGGATGATAATGCCAACACAGTACAAGCTCGATAAAAAGCTAACGGCAGCGGGCGTGGGCATGGACATATATCCATTAAGCATGACAAGCATCATCATGCCGCCCCCGACTCCGCAGGTTGCGAGGATGACGAGGGTGGCGATAAAAATGATGGTGATTAGAATTGCCCAATTCATTGAATTAATTCCTTTGTTCAATAATCAGTTCCCCGTCTTTTGTAATTTCAATTTGATCCCCGGTTTTTAGCAGATCAAAATCCGATTCGGAGAGGGCGATCAATGGAAAGGATTTTTCATAAAGTTCACCTGCGACCACAGATGCCAGTGCAAAGAAAAAATCAGTTGCCGTTGTAATGATCGCAACAGGAGCAGTCCCTTCGCGGATTGCTTCAAGCAGAACCGCAGTGGTTGTGGATGAGCCGCGTGTGAATGGAACAACCAATACTTTGCCTTTTGCATTTTCACCCGAAAGCGGATGTCGGCGGTCTGTGATTTCTCCGCTTTTCCAGTCGTAGCCGCCCCAAAAAGAAAGCGGTTCGCGGCTGACTAATGCAACTCCGCTGGCGTTCCCTGCGATGACGGGTTTGCCGATTAACTTTATTTTTTCCATAAGGTTTCATCCCTCACAATTTCTCCGACAATCGCCGAGTTGACGCAATCTGCCAGACTGCCGAAGGCGATTTTTTTATTTAATAACCCGGGCGCGTAATATGCAAATTTCGCTGAGTTGGTCATTAAGAATTCAATCTCTTTGGGCAACATGGGAGTCGTGAGAATACAGGTATCTACAGTCAGTTGCGCGCCAAATTCTTTAAGTTGATCAAGAAACCCGGCTTGTTGAGCGAGCTGCGTCATGGCTCTGCTGGAGGTGACCAGAAATTTAACCCCCACGTGTTTTTTCTTGCCAGCCACAAGCGGAGCGAGCTGCTTAAATTCCGCCAAAGAAAAATGCGGGCTGCCTAAAACAACCATGTCTAATTTGGTGTTATCGGTATGCGTTAATTCAAGCCGCGCCTGACGCAGAATATCCATGGTGACAATGATTGTTTCTTGCGGCGCGTGCCCTTGAAAGGCGGCTTCAACCGTGGGCGCTTCGGGCGTTACGCCAACTATATGGAAGAGAGCAACCGCGCCAGAAGATGCCGCCGCAGCGCCCAACGCTTTGAGTTGATCGTCATTGGGGATCATGCTCATGCCTTCAATCACTGGAATTCTATCCAGCGTTATTTTTCCCAAATAATGCCCAAGCACAGGATAAAAATCATCGCCCATTTGCAGCGCTTCAGGTATATCTTTGAGTTTGAGCAGAATTTTCCCGGCGCGATTTTCTGTCAAATGCAATCCTATCGCAGGGGCGCGACCTGTGACCGCGCAACATACATCAAACATATCAGGATATCTTTCAGTGCGCGCGCCGATGACCGAGTTGGCAAATACAATCGCGTTTGATTCACCCCACGCAATCTGTTGACCAAACTTCGGCTTCATCTCAGTTTGATACGGCGCGCACGTCCACGTTGGAATCGTCCCCATGCTTTGATAGGCAACCATTTGGCGCTGCGCCTGTTTTGCCCACAGCGGCGGAACAGCCCATTCTTTCCAATGATGTTCGTCAAGCCCGCTGACGTTGAGCGTGGTGGGCACGGCTACTTTTGCGCCCAAGCTGGCAAGCCGCTCGGCGAATTCCAGCCCCGCATCTCCAATGTAAACTGTGCTATCAATATGTGCGCCAGTGATGTCTAATAATTCCTTTGCGCCAGCGACTTCCGCCATGCGCGCCAAAATAGACATTGCCATCTTTACAGCGGGACCGTGCGCGCCTTGGAGCATTTCCTGATCTTTATCTGATAATGTAAATGTCATGCTGATACCTCATCTTTTGTAGCGCCTTGTTTGGACGCAAAATAAATACCGATCAAAATTAAAAGTCCTCCAGCCAGGACAATTTGTTTTGGCGCTTCGCGCAAAAACAAATATGCCAGAGTTGCCGAGCCAATCGGTTCTGCCAGCGTGATCACTGCCACTACAGTTGCGGATAAATATTTTAATAGCCAATTATATGTAGAATGTCCGATCAGTTGCGGAATGACGGCTAAAAGAAATATTATGAAATATATTTTGGGCGAATATCCCAGCGGAGTGTTGCCCGAGGCAAACATAATCACAATCAAAGTGATTGCCGCCATGCCGTACACTAAAAATATATACGGAATGAGCGACATGTTTACGCGGAGTTTTCTGCCGAGGATGAGGTACCCTGTCACAGCGAATGCGCCAAGCAACGCGAGGAAGTTGCCCCACATAGCTCGCCCTTGTAAAATGTTGGCGAACGCCGAACAGGTTAGCCCGAGAGAAGTCCACGCGCAGATATCGGATAAGGCGATGATGATTCCGCCGAGTAGGGCGAGTCCCAGCCCGAAGAGCGCCAGACGAGTCAAATGTTCTTTTAACAACATGGGCGAAAGCAGCGCCACCCAAAGCGGACCTGTACTCACAAAAAGCGCCGAACTCGCCACGCTGGTAAATTCAAGCGAGGTGATCCATGTGGCGAAATGCACCGCGAGAAAAATACCCGCGAAAGCGCCGAGCAGAATTTCGCTGCGCGTTAAGCGTTTTATTTCTTCACGATGTTTTACGAATACGATGGGCGCGAGGATGAGTGTGGCGCAGGTAAGCCTTAAGGCGGCGATGACCAGCGAAGGCGCGCCGTCGCTTTGGGCGAAGCGAATAAAAACGCTCGCGGTGGATACCGCGAGGATGGCGATAAAAATTATAAAGGGAAGCATTAAGCGCGCGCGGGAATCTGTCATTGAGGCATCCTAAATTTATATGATATTTGTATAAAAATTGTCTAAAATCTTGCGGGTATGCTTTGTTCAAGGTAGAATCGAATTATACGTTCAAACGAATGTAATTCACTCACCTTATGCAATGTCGTTCTGAGCGGAGCGAAGAACCTCTAGGTTGTTTCAGAGACCCTTCGCTGGCGCTCAGGGTGACATAAAAGAGCATAAATTGCGTAAGGTCAGTAATTCAAATATTTTTATTGTTCTAAGGAGAAACCTCATGGCTTTTGAACTTCCAAAACTTGCTTACGCTTACGATGCCCTTGAGCCGCATATTGACGCGCGGACGATGGAAATCCATCACACCAAACATCATCAAACTTATATCACCAATTTAAATGGCGCAGTGGATAAAACCCCCGAGCTCGCGGGCAAGTCACTCGAAGCAATGCTCAGTGACTTGAGCGCAGCTCCCGAAGGCGTGCGTATGGTTGTTCGCAATCATGGCGGCGGCACGTACAACCATAATTTATTTTGGGAAGTGATGGGACCCAACGCAGGCGGCGCGCCGACTGGCGATTTAGCCAAAGCGATTGACAGCGCGTTTACTTCGTTCGATAAATTCAAAGCGGATTTTACTGCTGCTGCCACCACGCGCTTTGGCTCTGGCTGGGCTTGGCTCGTGAAGAAGGATAGCGGACTCGCTGTTGTTTCCACTGCCAATCAAGATTCTCCGCTCTCTGACGGCTTGACCCCGATCATGGGTATTGACGTATGGGAACATGCCTACTACCTCAATTATCAAAACCGCCGCCCCGATTACATCACCGCATTTTGGAATGTGATCAACTGGGATGTGGTTGCTGAAAAATTTGCCGCGAAATAAAATTTAGATTCGCAAATACCACCGTCCCGAAGGTTTGATTAGGCGATAAATTTTTCGCTCAAACCCTCGGGACGGTTTATATTAATTTGAAAATGAATGTGCCCCTTGTCACGAACATAAACACAGATATAATTGTCTTGTCTCGTTTATCCACTTTCCTATAAGGAGCAAATTCCCATGACCCACATTATTACCAGCTTATGCGTTCGTGACCGTGGCTGCATCGATGTATGTCCAGTCGAATGCATGATCCCTGGCCAGCCAGTTGCAGAATGGCCCTGGATTTATATTGACCCTGATACGTGCATTGACTGTGGCGCTTGCGTGCCAGAATGCCCGTTTGCGGCCATCTTCCCTGAAGATGAAGTTCCCGCTGCATATACCGCCAAAGGTGGTGAGTATATTAGCAACGTCGGCCTCACTGGTCACTTCGAAGCCACCAACCACCACGGCAAACCGGTTGTACTCGAAAACACCAAGCAGCTTGCTGCGGGTGAAACCGTAGACCTGACCCCGGATATCAAACCCAATTACGATTTCTTCAAATCCGGCCCCGGTTACGGCGCGAAAGATAACGATAACGGCATGTAATTTTACAATAAAAAAGGTCAGGCGCTGTGCCTGGCCTTTTTTGATTCCTATTGATTGATCGCTGCGCTGATGATCTCATTTCCAATATATTTTGCGAGTTGTATATTGTCCTCTTCCAATGTGATCACCAATGCCAGCGGCGTGCCGCCCCAATCGGGCAGGCTGCCAGCCAGCAGCCATGTGATGCTCGCTTCTTTTATCCTTGCCTGCCCGATATGACGCCAATATGGCTTGCCATTCACAACATGTGATAATACCGCTTCGTGCGCCGCTTTGATCTGGATCACCTGCGCGGGTTGATTCTCATCTAAAAGTGTGACCCATCCCTGCTCGGGGGTGTTGACTGCGGTTGCGATGCGCGGTGTCGGCTTGATGCCGTCATTGCTTAATGCGGCAGCGATCAAACTGATTTGTAAAGGACTGGCACGCAAGTCTTTGGTCGAGTCATTAAAACCAAGCGGGATATTTAATTTGGGCGCTTCAAATAAACCCAGACCGCGATAGTATGCGTCTAACTCGGCGTCGCTCGGATGCGCTGCATCTTTGTAAAGCAAAGACGGCAGCAGTTCTTTGATCGGATACAAACCCTGCGTGGCGCGGTTTACCAGCGGCGCAGATTTATCCTGCACGAGCGACGCGCCCTCTTCATCTAATTTATTCGGATCATAGCCCGGATGCGAAGCCATCACGAGGATCTCGCCGGTCTTTGCGTTCATCAGAATTATCGCGCCTGTATGTTTGCCTAACAATTCATCGGCTTTGGATTGCAGCGCGAGGCTTAAACTCAAACGCACATCCAGACCTGGCGGGGGAGTGCCGTAAAGCAGACGATCCCACCAAATTCGGCTGGCGGGATTTCCCTGTAAACCGCGCAGGTAATCATCTAGTGTGGATTCTAGACCCGCTTGTCCATACACAGAATGCGTATAGCCAGTTACGGGTGCAAGGTCGGGATACAGGTAAACGCGTTGATAAGTTCCACTTTCGCCTTTGGTGATACTGATGGGTTGGTTATTTCTATCCAACAGTTGACCGCGCGGAACGTAACGATCCGCGATGGCGCGGCGCGGATTATCGGTTCGATTGAGTAGATCTGGCGCGCGGACAAACGCCCACCATGCGCACGCGAGCGCGGAAGCGAATAGCCCCAACGCGAGAATGCCGGCCAGGATCGTATAAGGTCGCGGGTCATGGAGCGGCGCAGGTTCGCTGTCTTCGCGGTTGCTGATAACCAGCAAAATAAATAGCGCAATATAAGATGTCAATAATGATGAGCCGCCATAAGACACAAAAGGCAGCGTCACCCCTGTTAATGGAAGTAAACGCAAATTACCGCCAATGATAAGCAGACTCTGAATGCCGAGATATGCCACCACGCCGGCAGCAAGATAACGGCGGAAACGATCAGCCGCGCGGAGGGATGTGATCAACCCGCGCGCGAGGATCAACCCGATGAGCGCAAGCAGTCCCAGCGATCCAACCAATCCCGTTTCTTCCGCAATCGCGGCGAAGATAAAATCGGAGATGGCAACCGGTACCAGCAGCGGACTCCCGATCCCGAGTCCGCGTCCAAATATTCCGCCATTCGCAATTGCAAGCAATGACTGTACAATCTGATACGAACTGCCTGAGGGGTCGTTCCACGGGTTAAGCCAGCCATCCACACGGATGCGGATAACGCCGATGAAAAAATATCCTATTGCCAATGCGAATATGAGCAATATGCCCGTACTTAATAAAATGCGGCGTTTGCCGGTGGCGAGGAAAAGGATGATGGTGAAAATAAAAATAAAAATGGATGCAGTGCCGAGGTCGCGTTGAACGAGCAAAAGTAAAAGTGCAAGACCTGTAACCACAAGCGTTGGGATTAACAACACGCTGCGCAGCAATGATAAATGCCGGTGAGTGCGGTCTGCGAGATAAGCGGAAAGATAAACGACCAGCAAAAGTTTAAGCGGTTCGGAGGGTTGAAAATAAACGCCGCAACAGCCCAGCCATAAACGCGGCCCTGCCCCGAGCGGATTTGTGCCAAGCAGCAAGGTCAGCGCGGTGATCGACAATCCGCTGCTGAGCAATATATATTTGTATTGCCGTAGAAAATTAAGATTTTGCGGCAGGTATAAAGCAACAACCAAAACAGCAGTGCTGATACTTAACCAAATAATCTGTCGCATGCCGAAGGATTCGTCGAGCCGCCAGATGGTGAGCATTCCCCATCCGCTGAGCAGTGCGGCGGCTGGCAATAAATATGGGTCACGTTCCGGCAGGTGTGCAATGGTTGCGCGGTGTGCGATGATGGTTAATACAACCCAGACAAAAAAACCTGCCCAATGCGAGAGCCTGTAATCGACATCCCATTTACGTTCGCGCACAGCTGGCGCGAGGGTGAGGATGATGGAGTTAATGAAGAGAAAGAATCCCGCCCAACGTAAAAGGCGGCTTTGAATTGCGTCATGCATGCTTCAATGTTACATCATTTTTGGTTTATGCGTTGACTCATCTCCACGGCGCGGTGATGAGCGTGGTATTTTCATCTGCGGCGTGACCGAGATATGGCAAGCCCCATGCTTCGGAGATGGTTTTTAGGATGGAGTAATGTGTGTAAGGTGTGTTATCTTGAAAATTGGGTCTTACTTGCGGTGAGATCAAAACCGTTGCGACACGTCCGCCGGCTTCTTCGGGCAATCCGCAACAGGAGTGGTTGCCTTGCCCCTCATCCCAGGTGAGGATGATGAGGAACGGTTCGCCGCTTGCATCGAGCGCGGGATAAAGTTTCCCAATTTGTTCTTTGAGCCAGTTATCAGCCAGATCAAGCGTACAGTCGTGCGCGGAGTAGCAAATATCGGGGGTGATGAAAATAAAATTGGGCAGATCGTTTAGCGCGATGTCTCCATCCATTTGTGTGAGCGGGACAATACTCTGGTTGCATCTTTTTTCATTCAAGCGGATCGGATCAAAGAAGATAAAAGGATTATGCTTGCGGACGTATCGCAGGGTGTTGCCTGTAAAGCATGGCTGCGGCATGTCGTCCTGATAGGTCTTCCATGTCCGTCCGCTTTTTTCGATCAGATCGGGCAGGCTGGGCGCGTTGATAAAACAATCCGAGTAGTCGCAGTCGTCTGTGATGTTGAATGTATCGCCGCCGATCAGGGCGAGATAATTCGGCAGGCTGGGATGCGTTGGCGCGTAATGTTCGCTCAGCAGCGTGTACGTACTCGCCAGCAGATTGAAGTAAGGCATATCCCTGTTGCCGATGACCGTACCAAATTCCTTATTCTCGAAGATGATGATGACAATGTGTGAAAAATTTGGAACAAGCGGCAGCGGTGTGATCGTTGGCGCAGGAGTGGGTTCGAGCGTGGGCGTTGTCGTCGCTGTGGGCAGGGGTGTTGCGGTTGGTTTCAAAATTTCGGGTGTGGATTCTACCGGGGCGGGCTGGCAGCCCGATATCAGAAAAGAAGCGCTGAGCGTTATCCATAACAGGTGTTTAAGAAATTTCATATCGGTATCCTTTAAATGGATTATAGAACAAGATCGGAATGAATTGAAAATGTAATTGCGCGCTACTATACTGATAGCCCGAATGGGTATATCTTGTAGAACCTGCTCGTGATAAAATAAAAGGACTATGACAACTATGCGTGCGCCAGCAAAAATTATTCCACGTGCATTTCCAGGCATTAAGGCTGAGGAAGTGCAGGAAGTTATTGTCAATAGCCGTATTAAAACATACCCTCCTGGAACAGTCGTGTGCAAAGAGAATGAGATTGAACTCGTCTTTTACATGATCCTCGAAGGTGACTTTGAAGTAACGAAGGTTATCAATAACTCAGAGGTACGTTTGTTGACATCACTCACCGCCGGAGATTATTTCGGCGAGATGGCGTTGATCCATAATGCGCCGCGCGCCGCAACGGTTAGATCGAAAACGCATGTGGTCGTCCTTGAATTGGATAAGGAAGGCTTCAACCGTGTCTTGAAGCACAGTCCGTCCGTTGCGATGGCCATGGTGAGCGAGGTCAGTAATCGCTTGCGGCATAACGATGCGATGGCGGTCGAAGATTTGCGCCTGCGCGCATCCGAACTCGCGGACGCCTATCAACGCCTTGCGGAACAGGATCTGGCGCGCCGCGAATTTCTGACCACGGTTGCGCATGAGTTGCGCACCCCATTAATGGTTGCCGGCGGATATTTACAGGCGCTTCAAAAAGGAATGGTCGCGCCCGAGGAGTTGGACTCCAAGATCGATGTGATTGCGCGCAACATTGACCAGATCACCGCGCTTGTGAATGATATTCTCTTCCTGCAAGAGATCGAGCTGGTGTTGCCGGAATTTCAGGCAGTCAACATGGTTACGATCGCTGAAGAGGTGATGAAGCGCTACGAGAGTAAGGCTCTGGCCCGTCAGGTAACTCTCAAACTGAAAGGTGATCGCGGCATCCCCGAAGTGCAGGGCGATGCGCGTGCTCTGGAACGCGCGCTGGTTGCACTCGTGGATAATGCCATTAAGTTCAGCACACCGAATAAGGTGGTCGAGATCCGTTTGATGTCGCAAGGTGATCGCGTCATCATCTCAGTCGAAGATCAGGGCATTGGTATTGCTCCGGATGTTCGTCCGCGTATTTTTGATCGCTTCTTTCATATTGAGAACTATAACGGCGACGAACTGTATGGCGGTCTTGGCATTGGGCTTTCGATCACGCGGCAGGTTATTCAACAGCATAAAGGCACTCTGAATGTAGAGAGCGAACCCGGCAAGGGCAGTATGTTTACCATATCCCTGCTGAAGTGGTAGCCGGTTTTTTTAATAGGAAAATAGAAAATAGCACGTTTCACAAGATGACAGTCATTATAATGATGACTGTCATCTTTTTTGTTAAAGACTACTTTGGAGGCTCCAATGCGACTTACATTACGGCTTGCAATTGTTCTCTGCATTTTTTTGTTCGGCATCACTGCCTGTACGACCAGCGGGATAAGTTCTTCCGGCTCAAGCGGCACATGCGATAATGTTTTGTATCCTGTAAAGCAAGGCGCTGCGTGGACGTATGCCAGCGCAGGCGGGCCAGGCGGTTCCTTCACTTACACAGATACCATTACGCAGGTACGCACGGATGGGTTTACGCTGACCTCGCAATTTGCAGATGCGCAGCGCGCGCAGGAATGGTCCTGCCGCTCGGATGGGTTGCAGGCACTCCAGATCGGCGGCAGCAGCGCGGCGGGCATCTCGACGCAGGGCATTATGGCCGCATTCAGAACCCTTGAAGTGAGCGGCGTCAGCCTGCCGCGCGAGATCACAGTGGGAACGCAGTGGCAGTACGCATTGAAAATGGAAGGCAGCATGGCCATGCCCGGCGACCAGCAATCCCCTTCGAGCGGATCGTATTCGGTGAGTATGCAGGAGTTGGGGCAGGAAACCATCCGCGTGCCGGCGGGTACTTTTGAGGCAATTAAACTCCAGGCCAATTCCAGCGTGGATATCATGACGGATTTTCAGGGCATTCCAGTCCCTGTCAAATATAGCGGCGTTACTTTGATTTGGTATGTGCCGAATGTGGGCTATGTAAAATCCATCGAGAACGGCGATTTTGGCGGCAGTGCTTTTTCAATTACAACGGAATTGCAAAGTTACAACATTCCCTGAAGCAAAAAATTATTACAACCAATATATTGCAAACAAGAACAGCGCTTCTGAGAAATTTCAGCGGCGCTGTTCTTATTATCAGTACTTCACGAAAAGACTTCGTAGTTGCGACTTTAGTCGCTTTTTAGCCGAACGACTGAAGTCGTTACTACGTTTTCGTGATCTACTGATTATGCATATGTCTTCTAATCTCAACATTTACTTGAATGGGATCTGTAATCTATAAAACCTTGCGCCTTACCCATATACACCTATAATGGGTACGAATTATCTGAAATACTTGGACTGATGTACTGGACTACCAGCGGGGAGAGATCGTCCAGTTTGAGTATTTCTCCATACCCATCATCAGGAGAAATGACCATGAAAATCAGTTTCAAATCCACCATCAATATTTTTACGTTGATCGCCTTGCTGACCTCACTGCTCGGCAGCGCGCTGAGCGTGACGCCTGCTTATGCGGCAGTCATCAGTTACGCCAAGCCAGCCGCTACTGGCACAGGCGATTGTTTATCGTGGGCAAATGCCTGTACCCTGCAAACCGCATTGACCGAGGCCATCTTTGGCGAGGTCTGGGTTGCGGCAGGCACGCACAAACCCGGCGCGGCGCGGCGCGCACGGCTACCTTCCAACTTGTGATTGGCGTGAACGTCTACGGCGGTTTCGTCGGGACAGAATCTAACCTGGTGGATCGCAACCCCGCAGTCAATATCACCATTTTGAGCGGCGATTTGAGCGATGACGACGATAATACAAATATCGTATCTAACGAGCCAACCCGCGCGGATAACTCATACCACGTAGTCACCGGCGCGAACGATGCCACGCTGGACGGCTTCACGGTCACTGCCGGCAATGCCGATGTTAGCCATTATCCCGATATCAACGGCGGTGGGATGTACAACGACAATGGCAGCCCCACGCTGACGAACGTAACCTTCAGCGCCAACTCCGCTTACAGCCAGGGCGGCGGGATGTTCAACGGCAACGGCAGCAGCCCGACGCTGACGAACGTGACCTTCAGCGGAAACTCCGCAGGCGGCGCGTCCTCTGCAGGCTACGGCGGCGGAATGGGAATGGATGAATCAGGCTGCAACCCGACGCTGACGAACGTGACCTTCAGCGGAAACTCTGCAGGCTACGGCAGCGGGATGTACAACTGGACCAACAGCAGCCCGACGCTGACAAATGTGACCTTCAGTGGCAATTCCGCTGCCCACAACGGCGGCGGGATGGTCAACTACGGCAGCAACCCGACACTGACGAACGTGATCTTATGGGGCAACAGTGGAGGGCAGATTTACAACAGTGGGGGGACTACCGCCGTGATAAGTTACAGCGTTGTGCAGGGCGGCTGTCCTGTTGGGAGTACGTGCGCGAACATCATCACCACCAATCCCATGCTCGGCGCGCTGGCGAATAACGGCGGCTCCACACAAACCTTCGCCTTGCTGACGGGTTCCTCCGCCATCGAAGCGGGCAATGATGCTGTCTGCGCGGCTGCGCCAGTCAACAACCAATCGCAAAACGGACTTACCCGTCCGCAAGGAGTACACTGTGACATTGGCTCGTTTGAAGCGCTAGACACCATCGCGCCCGATACTCAAATCAATTCGCACCCGGCAAGTCTCACTCCCATCCTCACAGCGAATTTCACCTTCTCCACCGTAGATAGCGCAGATATTACCGCCACTTTTGAATGTTCATTGGATGCATCTGCATATGCCGCTTGCGTTAGCCCGCAAAATTACAATTTGGCAGTCGGTGTGCACACCTTCGCAGTCCGCGCTATGGACGCTGCCGCCAATATAGATTCAACACCCGCTTCATATACTTGGGTCATCGGAAAGGAGCACGCACTTAACGGCGGCTTTGAAAAGTACCCGAAGGTTATAGCGAAGATCCCCACCAGTTGGAAAGCGGTCAAATTTGGATTGACGGATGGAAAGAACACCACGCACAAGGCTGGCAAGTTCTCCGTGCAGATCATTGGCGATGGTGTTCAAAAAACTCTGACGCAAAAAATCACGGCCAGCGGCGTGCTCGGTACCCCGGTGAGTTTCTCGTTCTATGTCAAAGGCAAAGCGGTGCCGAAATTAGGAAACTGTCAGGCGGTGGTAACTTTCTTCAACGGTGGCACCAAGGTCGGAACTGCGAAGATTTTCAAATGTCCGAGCAAAAGCCTGACGTTCACTTGGGCGCAGGTGAAATCCGTCGGATTCACTGCGCCGGGTACGTTTGACAAAATCACCATCGTGTTCACAGTCAAGAAGAGCGCCGGCACACTCTGGTTTGATGGCGTGAGTTTGGTAAAGTAAGATGATCTAGAGATAAACAGCCACATGCTCCACCTGATGTGACTATAAACAAAGCAGCGCCGCTGAATTTATCAGCGGCGCTGTATTTTTTGTGGATAAGGTTTACCACAAATTATGCTGAGTAATTTGCAATGCACAATCGGCTTTAACGCGAATTCAAGTCTGTCAGTCTTTATAAATTTCAACTTTAACAAAATCCATCTTATCGAAACTAACTGTCGGATGACCGGAAATACTTAGACACTTGGCCTCAAACTCACTCGTCTTTATATATTTACGAATTTTTGCTTCCTCACCGCCATAATCATAAAACACTTGCCCCATTTTTATTTCTTTAAAGCGCAGGTTTTTCATTCTCTTTGGTGGAAAAAGATTTAAATTGAAAACGATCAACAGAGTTATGGCAAACGCGATGAGCGCGATTCCCCAGATAATCCAATATATGATGGTTCCAGCATCTCTCATTTTTAGATCTCCAAAAATTGACGCAACAATTATTCTATTGACTTCGCTTTTTACTCAAATTTCTTATAATCTGGGCTTGTGATCTCCATTGCGATTCGACTCGGTTCTCAAAGTCTGAGCCTGAAATATTTGAGTTAGTATGATGTGAATTCATCGGTATTCATTTTTTTCCTTTGTCCACGAGACCCTTTGTCGATCTTATACTTTGTTCTATCGCCTCGTTAAACCTTAGTTTATTATTCTTTTGTATTGCGGGATCGATAATCGCTGGTTTCAGTAATTTAAGCAGCGTTTCTATCGAATTATAGGATACTGTATTCAATACCCAGTTATATTTTTTTTGCAAGTCAACCATCATTGTGAAAGGTTGTTCTCCTTCTTGAAGAATGGGCACAAAGGGAACCTGGTAATCAGGCAGTGTTATCCGCAGATCAAGAGGATATGATTTAGGATTGGTAATGTCTGCAATCACAAAATATGACAGGCTGGCTAGTGTTTTGATGGTTTCTGTGAAGTCTTTATCAGTTGGACGGTCAAGATCAAAAACGAGCGGCAGCAGGTCGTATTCACGCAAACCATCTTTGAGCGCCTCTAATATTATTTTGCGTTCTGGAGGCGCAAAGCGGCCCAGAATAAGCACGGTTTTTGATGTGAGTGTATTGATTGCATCCCGAATTTCTTTGTTATTCAGAATTAGATATATAAATTGGGCTACTTTAATGTTGTCGACTGTAATCGTCGGCTGTCCTCTATGCGTAATAATTAAATCCTTTTGTTCTTCAAATTCACCCTCCAAACCCCAAACGTTGGCGGCGTATACCCAGCCCCCGGAAACTTTTGCCTTCTCAATCCTTGCGCTTGCTAAGATTGCATTAGCAAGTGTGGCGCCAGTCATATCAGCTGCGCTGAGATTAGCTCCCATGAGATCCGCTCCAAAGAGATTGGCTCGAGTGAGGTTGGCCCCGCTGAGATTGGATTCAAAGAGGTGGGCATCTATAAGATTTGCCTGACTGAGATTGGCTCCTATGAGATCAGATTTCACGAGATTGGCCTTCTCAAGAAATGCTCTTTCGAGGTTGACTCCATTTAGATTGGCACTGCTGAGATCGACTCCATAAAGATCAGATCCGCTGAGATCAATATCAATATCAGGATTTTCCGCCCGCCACTTATTCCAAACTTTAACACCCTGTTTCAAAATTTCAAGTTGTTGTTGATTTGTCATTAGACTATACCTCGTACGCCCGTTCAATTACCATCTTGACCTTCTCACCATGCTGCCGAATCAACTTGTAGAATACTAAAATTTTCCAGGCGGATAAGGATAATATCCTTTGGCAGTTGGGTTATTTTTTCTTTCGATTGGGTGGATACTTTTTTACTCATATCATCCTCTTACCAATATTTGTATCATACTTTATAACATATGTTCTTTACAACTCCATCTTAATTACCCTATCCAGTAGGCGTGTACGGAATCAATTCTTATTATAAGCAATTTCATGCGCTTTATGCGGCAGCTAGCCGGGAATAATAAGTTGGACACAAACTCTGGCGTTTTAATTAATTTCTGTATGAATACGCTTTTAGTACTAATAGGTCAGTATATTCTATAAAGTTAACCGGGAAAATAGTACAATGAAGGTAATATTTAACAGGTTTTATCCGAATTGATTTAATGGAACTATGGAGAGATTATGGCAGATTTTAAAATTCCCCGTGTCACGTGTCAAAATTTGTGTTCTTAAAAATATAATATCGAGAAGAGCGAACTTCTTCAAGGAGAAAATAATGAAAAAAAATATCACCTTACTGGCTTTAATATTAACTTTATTGGCCGCGGCTTTTAATGTGCAGCCTGCCCGCGCCGTTAGTGCGGTGGTGGGCAACGGCAGCGCCGCTTCCTGTACGGAAGCCGCTTTTGATACTGCTCTGGGTTTTGCGAACAGTGGCAGCGGCGGTATGGTTACATTTAATTGCGGCGCGGCTGTGAAGACCATACTCTTTACCAGCCAAAAAAGCATCTTCGCAAATAATGTCACCATTAATGGGAATGATCTTATCGTTCTCAGTGGTGGAAACAGCACCGGCATTTTTTATGTAAACGGCGGGCTGACTTTTCGTTTACAGCACATTACGTTAAGCAGCGGCAATTCAGGGGCTGAAGGGGGGGCTGTTTATTCAATTGGTTCACAGGTTATTTTGGATACAGTGCAATTACTCAATAATACTGCCACAAATATGGGTGGGGCGGTTTATTGCTATGTAGGCACCGGCGGCGCGCTTGCCGTCAGCAATAGTTTATTTCAGAGCAATACATCCAAGGCGGGCGGCGCAATTTTCAATGATGGCTGCGCGGCTTCCATCAGTAATTCCACCTTTAAAACGAATCAAGCCGACATCGGTAGCGGCGGTCTTGGCGGAGCTATTCATAATGCTTCGTCTGCAACACTCGCAATCGATAACAGCCTGCTTGAGGGGAACAGCGCTTTGGATGGCGGCGGTGTTTATGTTAGCGGGGGAACTGCATCTATTGCCAACACCACCATCAGCGGCAACCAGGCTGTCGGTGCGGCAGCTAACGGCGGCGGTATTTATAATTCAGGCATAATGAATCTCAAAAATAATACAATCTCCGGTAACGCTGCCGCTATCGATGGCGGCGGTGTTTACAATGCAGGCACGTTGAATCAATTCAACAATATCATCGCCAACAGTACCGGCGGAGATTGCAGAAACACCAGCGTACTCACTGGGAATAACAATCTGATCGAATCCACTGGCAGTGCTGCCTGCGGACTGACCAATGGCGTTAGTGGAAACATCATCGGCTTTGACCCGAAACTTGGCGCACTGATTGGTTCTCCGGCTTATTTCCCTCTTTTGGCGGGTTCACTCGCTATAGATACTGGCGATGATGTGATCTGCGCGTCGGCGCCGGTCAGTAACACTTCGCAAAACGGATTCACCCGTCCACAAGGCGCACATTGCGACATCGGCACGTATGAATATGTAAAAATGGTTCAGCGCGCCAAAAACGGGGGATTTAATCAATATGGCACAGGTAAAATCCCGACTAGCTGGAAGGCGGTTAACTTCTCTGCAACAGACGGGAAGTTTACAACCACAAAGAAGGAAGGCACTGCCTCGGTCAAGATCGCAGGTGCATCAGGCAAGACCAAGACCTTAACGCAAATGCTGACGACGCTCAGCGGCGCGGCGGGCAACGCTTTCACTTTCTCGTATTGGGTGAAAGGCAGCGCGGTTCCCAAACTCGGCGGGTTGTGTCAGGCACAGGTGCTGTTTTATGTTGACACGGCAGTGAAGGGCACGAGTATTGTCAAATGCCCAACTGGGAACTATAACTGGAAGAACGTGAAGTTATCCTTCATCGCGCCTGTGGCTTATACCAAAGTGGCGATCAAGTTTACCTACTCCAAAGCCAGCGGAACGATTTATCTTGATGGGGCAAGTCTGTTGAAGTAAATCAAATAAAAAGACAGTCACACGCTTCGCGCAAGCGACTGTCTTTTGTTGAGTTATAAATAAAGAAACGCCCCTGAATTTCTCAGGGGCGTTTCTAATTTCCAAAAACCACATTCAACTTATCATTTTCATCATAGTAGGAGCGCGCCGAAAATGGCGGGTCGCCGCGTTTCATCTGGTGGATTCGATCCAGGAGGATGGGTAGATCTTCCACCACGGGGAGATTCTCTACCGCGTCTTTTTTGATCCACTCAACGCGTCCTTCTGTGCTGGATTGAATCTCGCCTTGAGTATTTTCCCCGCAAAATACATACAGGCAGACTCCCGTTTCGCCCGCATCCACGATGACTGTGCCGCATAGCCACAGATCTTCATACAGACCGGTCTCTTCGAGCAGCTCACGCTGCGCAGAAAAAAGGATATTCTCTCCGCGCTCCACGTGACCGCCGATCCCGTTATATTTGCCGGCCCATAATCTTTTTGTGGGCGCGCCTTTAATTAATAAATACTCATCCCCGCGCCGCAGAAAAATCGCCGTACGCGGGATGAGCATATATCTATCTTTCGTTACACCTTGATCTGATTTTGGCATAATTCTAAATTTAATACAAAGGACACCAAGGACACAAAGTAGAAAAAATTAAAGATTTTCCTTAGTGACCTTTGTGTACTTCGTGTTTAAATCACTTAATCCGCCAGATCGCTGACATCTTCCGCAGCGACATCTTCCTTCACATAATCCGCGAGGACGGGGGCAACTTTCGCGTGCGTGATGAATTTATCGGTGTACTGCTTTGTGTCCTTCAAGCCAAGCAGGTTGAATAATTTATCGAACTGTGCTTCCCATGCCGCGCTGAGTTTGGCGTGGGCTTCTTCGGGCAGCGCATATGATTTTGCCTTGAAAGCGCCAACCGCATTTTTGCGCGCTTTGTAATAGAACTGCTCATCGGTCATGCCGGCTTTACGCTCGCCAGCCGAGTTGACATCCAGCCACGCGTATATTTCCTTTTTGAAATCGGCGGGAATGTTATCAAAGAACATGGTCAGGAAGTTCGTGGCGAGATGTACTTCGATGGCTTCATTTTGCACGAACAGATGAAAATTTTCTTCGGATACAGTCGACGCGCCGTGTTGAACTGTTCCGCCCATGCCGTAATCTTTACGCGCCACGCGGCTGAGATCGCGCAAGACATCAAACGCAATGTTGACTTTGGCAATCGAACCATCTGCAAGCACCGTGCCGCCATGGGATGTGCCGGTCAACACGCTGATCTTGCTCAAGCCGGGTTTCTCCGGCGCGAGTTTTTTCATCTCTGCGCCGTAGCCGTCCATATAAGCGCGCAGTTCGGGCTCGGTGGAATTGTTCGTGCCGACTTCGCCGATCTCGCCGCCAATGGAAACGGTGACTCCCTGCGATTCATTCTCGCGGATAAAAATGGAGAGTTGCGCCGAAAGTTGGTAATTCAAAGTTTGCTGTTCATCAATTGTCGGCAGGCTAATATCCACAAGCGTAGAAGTATCCACATCAATATTGAAGAAGCCAGCCGCGATCGCTTCGACGCTCAGGTCGCGCACGGCTTTCAATTCGCCAGCCGCGTCCGCGCCGTATTTCTTGGCGGAGACTTGAAAGTGATCGCCTTGAATAAACACGGGGCCGCTGAATCCTTCCGCGACAGCCGCAGCAAGGATGTTGGTCGAATATTCCGCGGGGCGCTGCCCGGTGTATCCGATTTCGGAACGCGCGATTTCGAAGATGAACGCGCCCGCGTTGATTTTATTCGCGGCGCGGAACATGGCGCGCGCGGCGTGATGTGACAGCGCGCGCAAATTGAACGCGGGTGTCGAGAAGGTCATCGGCGCGTCGCCGCGTCCGCGTGCCATATACAACTCGTGGATCGAAGCGGGGTGCACGCCCAATTCCAGCGCAGCCGCGCGGATCAGGTAGCGCGCCCAACCGGCGGATGAATCCGTCGCGAGCGCGGAGCGTTCCACCAATTTGCCGATATTCTGCCTGAATTTGTCCGCGTCAATTACTTTGACCGTTGTCCCTTCTACAGATAAACTGTTGTCGACAAGGGCAAGTAATTCTTTAATAATTTGGTCTGACATCGTAAAATCTCCTGGGGGAAAATGATAACTTTTCAGCAATCCCATAATTTAATTTTTATGATGATGACTTTAATCGCGTTTGTAAAACATGACTAAAGTCGTCACTACGTTTTTATATTCTAAATCGCTGATGACTTGCATTATAACTGGAATTAAACGATATAATATAAATAGCCGTGAGGCTGCTAAATTAAAATGTATATCCATGAGGAGGCTCATAATGAGTGATTTTTTTGAGAAAGTAACCAGTCAGGCAGACCCGTTCAAGAAACTGCTTTCGTACATCCCCGGTTTCGGCGGATACATCGAAAGGCAGAATCGCCGCGATGCGGATAAGATCTTACGCGATACCGTTGCGCGCCGCTTCGAGGAATATTGGAGCCGCGCTTCGAATTTGCAGGTTGATCTTGTCAGCGGCGGCATGATCAAATATGTAGACGATATGGAAAAGGCGTCGCTTGCCCTGCGAACCTTTATTGATAAGATCTCGCGTGCCGCGCGCGGATATTCGGGGATGTTCGATGCGGTCAAGATTAATGAGAAGGAACTCGAAGCCATCTATCAATTCGATGTCGCCTTCTTCACACTCGGCGATCAAGTCAGCAGCGCCTTGGATAATGTGGAAGCCAGCCTCGCTGACGAAGCCGCGCTGCCCGCCGCCATCCGTAATTTAACTTCACTTGCCCGCCTTGCCGTCGAAACCTTCGAGCGCCGCTCTGAGGTTGTCACGGGTAGTGGACAGTAAAAAAATAAATGTCATTGCGAGGGCGTTCTTTGCCCGTAGCAATCTCTTTTATACGCAGAGATTGCTTTGCAAAGCGCGCTCGCAATGACACAACAATCCTATGTGGCACAACTATATTAATGCAACTTCCATTGAAGAGGTCGTAAAAATTTTAGGGGATAAAAAAGAACGCGCCCGCGTTGTTGCCGGCGGCACCGACCTCATTCTCGAACTCGAGCGCGGCTTGCGTAAGGGAATTGAAACCCTTGTTGACGTGACGCGCATTTCAAAACTGGATAAGATCACAATTGATGAAGATGATGTGATTCATCTCGGCGCGCTGGTCACGCACAATGATTGCGTCGCGTCGAAATTGATTCGCGAGCGCGGATATCCGCTGGCGCGCGCGGCATGGGATGTGGGCGCGCCGCAGATTCGCAACCGCGGCACGGTCGCGGGGAATCTCATCACGGCTTCGCCCGCGAATGACACCATCACACCCCTGATGGCGCTGAATGCCAGCGTGACTTTAATCTCCACGCGCGGTGAGCGCACCGTTCCGCTAAGTGAGTTTTACACGGGCGTCCGCAAAAACGTGATGCAGGCAGATGAAATGCTCGTGGAGATTTCCTTCCCTGCGCTGGCAGACAATCAACGCGGAACTTTTATCAAACTCGCGTTGCGCCGCGCACAGGCAATCTCATTGGTGAATGTCGCGGTGGTTCTCACACTCAAAGAGGATACAGTTAAGTCGGCGTCCATCACGCTTGGCGCGGTGACGCCCATCATTATCCACGCTGAAGCCGCGGAGCAATTCCTCGCCAGGAAAAAACTCAACGAGAAGAATATCGCGCAAGCCGCAGAGCTGGCGATGCAGGCGGCACGTCCCATTGACGATGTGCGCGGCTCGGCTGTCTATCGTCGCGAGATGATTAAAGTAATCACCGCGCGCGCGTTGACCGCGATCCGCGACGGCAACGAACAGGCGGGCATGCCGAAGAAACCGATTCTGCTGCGCGATAAAAAACTTGTCAAGCGGCATTTGGATGAGGCAAGTGAATTCCCTGCGCCCATCGAGACGACCATCAACGGCAAAGCCTATACGTTCACCAGCGGATACGATAAGACCCTGCTGCGTCTGCTGCGAGAAGAAGGCATGTTGACCGGCACAAAAGAAGGCTGCGCCGAAGGCGAGTGTGGCGCGTGTACGGTTTTCCTGGATGGCGAAGCCGTTATGGCTTGCCTTGTGCCTGCGCCGCGCGCGCACGGCGCGGAGATTATCACCGTGGAAGGACTTGCTGACCTCACCCCAGCCTCCTCTCCTAAAAAAGGCGAGGGGAGACTGCATCCCGTGCAGGCCGCCTTCGTCGCTGATGGCGCGGTGCAATGTGGATACTGCACACCCGGATTTTTAATGTCGGGCGCAAAATTATTGGAAGAAAAAAATAATCCCACGCGCAACGAGATCGAACAAGCCATTACCGGAAATCTCTGCCGCTGTACTGGTTATTACAAGATCGTAAAAGCGATTGAAGACGCAAGCAAAATAAAAAATTGAGAGGTATTAATTTATGGGCAAACATTCGAGACGTGTACAAGAAAAACCTGTTAAGCCGGATATTTCGCAAGGCCTGGCGTGGCGTGGCATTGGCTGCTTGTTGATGTTGATCATCCCGGCTATTTCCATTGTGGGTGCGCTGGTTACGATTGACAGCCCTCTAGTTCGTTTTATCCCTCCTGAGTTGATGGGGCGTCTATTCCTGCCCGCATACTTTTATTCAACAGCTGGCTTGACGAAGATATTCGCTCCCATTACCAATATTAATAATCTTTCCGCGATTATTTTTGTCAGCGTTTTGTATATGATCCTGCTGGGCGGAGTCATTTCGGTGTTATATGCATTTATTTACCGCGCAATGAACCCGAAGCGTTATGGTGAATTCGATGCGCCGCCCCCGAAAGCAACAGCTAAAAAATATAAGAGATAGGAAGCCATGTCACAACAATCTGTCGGTAAATCACTCCCGCGCATTGATGCGCTTGGAAAAGTAACCGGTAAAACGCTGTACTCCGGCGATCTTCATCGCGATGGCATGCTGCACATGAAGATCGTTTTCGCGGAACGTCCGCACGCGCGTGTTAAGAAGATCAACACCGCTAAAGCGGAATCCGCTTCGGGTGTGGCGGCGGTTTATACGGCGAAGGATATTCCTGTTAACGAATATGGATTGCAAATTCCAGACCAGCCTGTGTTGTGCGGCCCCGGCGCGAGCAAACCGTATACCGATATTGTCCGCTTCGTGGGCGATCAAGTTGCGGTGGTTGTCGCAATATCCGAGCGTGAAGCGGAATCCGCGGCGAAGTTAATCGAGATCGAATACGAAGACCTGCCGCTGTTGGATAATCCCGTCAAGGCGATGCAGCCCGGCGCGCCGATTCTTCATCCGGATCGCGGCGACACGAATATTTGCGTCCACTATAAGATTCGCAAAGGCGATGTAGACGCGGCTTTTTCTCAAGCCGATGTGATCGTCGAAGGCGAATATCATACGCCCGTCCAGGAGCACGCCTATTTGCAGCCCGAAGCGGGTCTGGCGTATATAGATGAAGAGGGCCGCATCACCATCGAGTCTGGCGGACAGTGGACACATGCCGACCGCGAAACGATTGCGCATGCCTTGAATGTTCCGGAAGAAAAGATTCGCGTGATCTATCCCGCCATCGGCGGCGCGTTCGGCGGGCGCGAAGACCTCTCGGTGCAGATCGTTCTCGCGCTGGCCGCCTGGAGATTAAATCGTCCCGTAAAAATTATCTGGTCGCGGCGCGAATCCATGATCGGTCATGGCAAGCGTCATGCGGCTACGATCAAAGCGAAATGGGGCGCAACCAAAGACGGCAAACTCGTCGCGGCGGAAAGTGAGTTGATTGGCGACGGTGGCGCGTATATGTATACGTCGAACAAAGTGCTCGGCAACGCAGCCATCACTTCGACAGGTCCATATTTCATCCCCAATGTAAAAACGGATGTGTATGGCATCTACACCAATAACGTGCCCGGCGCAGCCTTCCGTGGATTTGGCGCGCCGCAAGCGTTGTTCATGGCTGAATCGCAAATGAATAAACTCGCCGAAAAACTTGGCATGGACCCCGTTGAGTTCCGCTTGAAAAATGCTTTGCGTGACGGTGATACATTGGGCGTTGGTACGCCTGTGCCGATTCCAGTCAGTATTGTGCAGTGCATCGAAGCCGCGCGTGATAAATTTGATTGGAAGAAAAAAGCAAAGAAATCTTCATCACATCTTGTGCGTGGTCGCGGTTTCGCGGCTGGATTTAAAAATGTAGGTTTCTCTTTTGGCTATCAGGAAAACTGCTGGGCGAAAGTGGAAATCCACGGCAATGGAAAAATGGAACGCGTGGTCGTTCATCAAGCCGGCGCGGAAGTGGGCCAGGGTACGCATACGGTCATGGTTCAAATGGCGGCGCATGCGTTGGGTATCTCAATGGAAAAAGTGGAGTTGCGCACGTCCGACTCTGCGCTTCAAGGAAACTCCGGTTCTGTTTCCGCTTCGCGCATGACTTTCATGGCGGGCAATGCCATCAAAGGCGCGGCGGAAGCGGCGCTTGAAAAATGGAAAGCGGAGGAACGTCCCGCGATTGCCGAGTTCAAATATCTCGCGCCGCCCACAACGCACATGGATCACGAAACCGGACACTCCATGCCGAACTTCTCTTATGCCTATGTGGCGCAAGCCGCCGAAGTGGAAGTGGATACCGAAACCGGTCACGTGCGCGTGATTCGAATCGTCTCCGCGGACGATGTTGGCAAGGCCATCAATCCCGATCTTGTTGTCGGTCAAATTGAAGGCGCGGTGGTTCAGGCGCACGGATACGCGCTGATTGAAGATTACAAAACCAAAGACGGCAAAGTGATGACCGATCAACTCAGCACATACTTGATTCCCACCATTTGGGATATTCCCGAAAAAGTTGAATCCGTTTTGGTGGAAGTCCCCGACCCGAATGGACCCTGGGGCGCGCGCGGATTGGGCGAACTGCCTTTCCTGCCGGTCGCGCCCGTCATCGCCGCAGCCATCCACGATGCGACCGGGGTATGGATCAGCGAATTTCCATTCACCCCAGAGCGTGTTTTGCGTGCGCTTGGAAAGATTAAGTAATTCGTAAAAGAATTCACCACAGAGTACACAAAGATCACGGAGGATTTAAAAAATCTCTGTGGACTCTGTGATCTCTGTGGTGAGACGGTTTTTATGACATTCCCCTATCTTGATGAAACTAAAGATTTAAATGAAGCCACCCGCAAGGAAGCGGATGGTTCATTCATTGCGCTCTATGATGGCGTGACTCATTACGAACTCGGCGGCGATGAAAATGGAAAGCCCGTTGTGCTTGTGCATGGATTCTCCGTGCCGTATTTTATCTACGACGCCACCTTTGAGTTCCTCGTCAAATCCGGATTTCGCGTCTTGCGTTATGATCTATTCGGGCGCGGATATTCCGACCGCCCGCACGCCGATTACAACATCCACCTCTTTGTCCGCCAACTCAAGGATTTGCTGGATGCATTAAATTTTGCGCAGGTGAATCTCATTGGGCTTTCCATGGGCGGACTGATCACAACCGCGTTTGTAAGTGAATACCCGGATTATGTCCACAAACATGTCTTGATTGATCCCGCGGGCGCAAAGCGCATACGGCTCGCCTGGCTGGTCGAAGCCGCGAAGATTCCCTTCATCGGCGAATTGGCGCTCGGCTTATTGGGAAGCGGAAACATGGTCAAGGGCATCGCGTCAGATTTATTCGACCCAAAATTAGTGGAGCATTTTCAGGCGCAATATAGAATCCAAATGCAATACAAGGGATTTAAACGTGCGATCCTATCCACGCTGCGGAATGGGATGCTTGATTCGTTTCGTGAAATATATGCGCGGGCGGGTCAGTTGAGAAAGCCGACCTTGCTTTTTTGGGGTAGAAACGATGCGACTGTGCCTTACGAATATAGCGCGCTGATCATGCAGGCACTGCCGCATACCGAATTTCACACCATCGAAGATTGCGGACATCTTCCGCATTATGAAAAACCTGAGATCGTAAATCCGATCCTGTTGGAGTTTTTGTTAAAGTAGCGCGGCATTTATGCCGCAGGTTTGCAAAATTATGATACAAAAAATTATAGATCTTTTCAAACATCACCGTTATAAGATCGCGGTATTCGGGTTGATGGCATTCTCATCCGCAATCTGCGTGACTCTGGTTGCTGCGCGGGTTGAGTATAGCGACACGACCGGTTCCTTAGGTCTGGTGTGGAATCTCTTCCTTGCATGGATTCCCTTTGTGCTGGCTTATTTTTCATACGCCTTCTCGTGGAAGAAACCGCTCTTGTATTTTGTGCTGCCCATTGCCGCTTTTCTATGGTTGATCTTTTTTCCTAACGCGCCGTATATCCTGACCGACTTGCAGCATTTGAACAAAGCGTCCGGTGCGCCATTATGGTACGACGTGATCGTGATGGTCTGGTTCTCGTGGACGGGATTATTACTTGGGCTGGTTTCACTCTACCTCATGCATGATATTGTTCAGCGCACTTTCGGGCGCTGGTTGGGTTGGGCATTTGTGTTTATCGTTTCGGGGTTAAGCAGCTTCGGCGTGTATCTTGGCCGCTTCGTGCGCTTCAATTCGTGGGATCTGCTCAATGACCCGAAAGAAGTCGCTTTCACTGTGCTTGGGCTTGCGATTGATCCCTCCCGGCGCATGATTGCGTTCACAGTTCTGTTCGCAGTGTTTTATTTGTTTGTGTATCTCACCCTATATTCATTCGCTCATCTGGTTCAGGAAAGGCCTTATGCAAAATAAATTAATCATCATCCGTGGCGGCGGTGATCTTGCCAGCGGAGTCGCGCTGCGTTTGCATCGCTCAGGTTTTCAAGTCGTTATCCTTGAGTTATCAAAGCCTTTGGCGGTCCGTCGCACCGTTTCATTTGCAGAGGCAATATACGAGGGGACGCAAATCATCGAGGGCGTTACCGCGCGTCTCATTTCGGCAGACCAAATCATGGCTACATTAGAGATGGACGAGATTCCCGTTTTGATCGACCCGTCCGCGCATATTTTGCACAATCAATTCGTGACCAGTCCCCAATCCACTTTTGTGATCGACGCGCGTTTGTTGAAAACTGCGCCTGAGCCTTTGGGTGTGAATATTCCGCTTTACATCGGGCTTGGACCCGGATTCATCGCGGAGGAAAATTGCAGCGCTGTGATCGAAACCCAGCGCGGACATACGCTTGGGCGCGTCTACTGGAGCGGCTCCGCGCAGATCGATAGCGGCGAGCCCGATGGAGATCGCCGCCGCGTTTTGCGCGCGCAACATGCCGGCATATTGGTCGCGCATGTTAATATTGGCGATCATATTGAGGAAGGTCAATCCATTGCGGAAATTCAATCGGAAATCGAAAATCGTAAATCGGAAATTATTAGCCCGTTCAAAGGCATTCTGCGCGGACTGATTCGCCCCGGCACTGAAGTGACCCACGGCATGAAGATCGGCGACATAGACCGGCGCAGCGACCCCGCCATGTGTACGCTTGTATCGGATAAAGCCCTCGCGGTCGGCGGGGGCGTGCTGGAAGCGCTGCTGACGTTTTTGAAAAAAGAAGAGTAATACAGAACTCCGGGATTTGCGTAAAGCATCCCGGAGTTTTTTTAATTTTTGTTTTCTCTTCCATCGCAGCTGACATTCGCTCTACGTAATTGGCGATACAAAAACTCCAGCCGTTCCAGTTTACAAATTCAATTACTCCTTTTCCAGCAGGAGGTTTTTTTCCTTTACCGGATGGGTCAATAAAATTCACAGGATTCGCCTCAACGTAATTCCAGCGGTTGAGAGAAAGTGGTCGGTTATAGTTTCCCTCCCACGTATCCCTTGACTGGAATCTGCCATCCTGTGGGTTGTAGTATCTGGCTCTCAGGTAAATCAACTCGGTGGAATCCCCCTGATATGCGGCAATGAAGCCGAACGAGGTTTGGGAAGTTCCATTTGTGGTAGTTACAACGCCATAAGGATCATAATTTTTCGCAAGAGCAATATTTCCGTTGCTTGCTGTGAGTTGACGCACTGATCCCAAAGCATCACCCAGAAAATACTCGGTGGCTGTGTTGCTCTGTGAGATTCGCCCCAGTCCGTAGGTGTAGGTGTTTGCACCGTCATTCAACACCTGGGTTAATCCAGCGTTCAAATGGTAGTATGTCAAGTAGTGTGTAAAATTTCAGATGAGTTGGTAACGCTTGCCGGGACAGAGATATTTCTCAAATTGA